>CANDKL010000001.1 GCA_947385255.1 uncultured Roseburia sp.
GCCTGTTGGGTGTAGGGATGTGCGCGATTTTGGGCATCACCACAAATCGGAACCTGTTTTTGGCGCTGGTCCTCTTTTCGGCTTTGTTCGGCACGGCCTTCTTTTTCGGAGCGCAGATGTTTTTGGAAAAGGGCTTTCGGGTATTTCAGAGAAAACGGTTTATAGAGTGCGGGGCGTTTCTTGTTATACTGGTATGCCTGATGGTTAGCATTGAGTGCGACCTGTTCGGCCGGGAAAAGAAAATGCCGCAGCTTGCCGAGGTGGAAAACGCATATGTTTCGAATCCATATACGATAGGCGGGACAGAACCGGAGGAGATCCAGCAGGTTTTGGATATCCACAGCCAGATTATTTCATCTAAGAAGGAATTTGAAGCGTTTGCAGAGGATCGATGGAGCTACGGAGAGGATATTCTTGGCATTCAGGTAAAATATTACTTAAAGGACGGCTCTGTGCTGCAGCGTTCATACAATATTCCGGCGACGGCAGAGATGCTTCTGGACAAAAATACGGTGGCAGGGAAGCTCGTGGATCTGAGTACGGATCCGGAGGTTTATCTGAACAGCCTCTTTGGCGGAGATTATAAAAATGCAGAAATCAGAGAGGGAAGCTTCGATTATTATAATGAAAACGGGGAATATGAGAACCGCAGTATTTCGGAAAAGAATACGCAGAAGATATACCAGGCAATCGTTGCGGATGCGAAGGAGGGAAACTTCAATGATTGTATCATAAACGGATTTTGCTACGGCGAGGCGGCGGAAACCATAGAAAAGCCCTATTACAACAACATTTATATCCGTTTTCTGGATAAGAAGCCTAAGGATGCCCGGACGGATCGGATCCACAGAGAGTACAATATATGGTCCGGTAATGGAAACGCCAATATTGTATTTGATAAAAATTGTAAAAATGTGATTAGCGCCCTGATAGAAACCGGCGTGATTGAAAATGAGAAGGAGCTTTATACGAGCGAGGATATGGAGCGGATCAATGGCGAAGACGCGGAGATCATAGAGTAACGCTTTTAGGGAGGAGGTTGTGATTCCTCCCTTTTTCGTGTAAACTATATGCATGTACGAGGGAAAGGAGTGAAATCGGATTGCATATGGAAAACATACACAGGATAGAGAAAATAGAACCGGGCAGTATTGCGGAGGAGCTGGAGCTTGCGCCGAAGGACGTACTGCTTACGATCAACGGCCAGAAAATCGAGGATATTTTCGACTACCATTACCTGATCCACGACGAGGAGCTTACGGTTCTGGTGAGGAAGCCGGACGGCGAGGAATGGGAGCTTTTGATTGAGAAGGACTATGACGAGGATCTGGGAATTGTATTTGAAAACGGACTGATGGATAACTACAAATCCTGCCAGAATAAGTGCATGTTCTGTTTTATTGACCAGATGCCGAAGGGGATGCGGGATACCCTGTATTTTAAGGATGACGACGCAAGGCTTTCGTTTCTGCAGGGCAATTATGTAACGCTTACAAATATGAAGGATGCGGATATCGAACGTATCATCCATTATCATCTGGAGCCGATCAACATTTCGGTGCACACAATGAATCCCGCGCTTCGGTGTAAAATGCTGAATAACCGGTTTGCAGGGGAGGCGCTTCTTAAAATGCGCCGATTGCGGGATGCGGGGATTGCGATGAACGGACAGATTGTGCTCTGCAAGGGGATCAATGACGGAGCGGAGCTCGAATACAGCATTCGACAGCTGACGGAGTATATTCCTTTTATGCAGAGCCTGTCGGTCGTTCCGGTGGGGCTGACGCGGTATAGGGAGGGCTTATATCCGCTCTTGCCCTTTCTTAAGGAGGATGCGAAGGAGGTGCTTGCCTGCATTCACAAATGGCAGCAGTACTGCATAAAACGGTACGGCATCCATTTTGTCCATGCGGGGGACGAGTGGTATCTGCTCGCGGAGCAGCCGATGCCGGCGGAGGAGACGTATGACGGATATTTACAGCTGGAAAACGGCGTCGGCATGGTGCGGCTGTTAGAGGAGGAATTTATGGAAGCGTTGTCCGGGGAGCAGCCGGATGACGGAATACGCCGCAGGGTCACGCTTGCCACAGGCAGGCTGGCGGCGCCTTTACTGGAGCGGCTTTGCCTTCGCTTTATGGAAAAATTTCCGGGGATTACGGTGCGTGTGATTGCCATACGCAATGATTTCTTCGGGGAGCGGATTACGGTTTCGGGGCTTTTGACCGGGCAGGATATTTTACGCCAGCTTAAGGGGAGAGAGCTGGGAGATAAGCTGCTTTTGCATTGTAATCTGCTGCGCAGCGGGGAGGAGGTGTTTTTGGACGATATGACCTTGACAGAGCTTAAAAATGCTTTACAAGTGCAGATAGATATTGTAAAATCAAGCGGTCAGGATTTGGTAGATGCGCTTTTAGAAAAGGAGTAATATATGAGTAAGCCGGTTGTAGCAGTCGTCGGGCGCCCGAATGTGGGGAAATCCACGTTGTTTAACGTATTAGCGGGAGAACGGATTTCGATCGTAAAGGATACGCCGGGCGTGACCAGGGACAGGATTTATGCGGACGCCACCTGGTTGGACAAGGAATTTACATTGATTGATACCGGAGGAATTGAGCCGGAATCGAAGGATATTATTTTATCGCAGATGCGGGAACAGGCACAGATTGCCATTGATACGGCGGATGTGATTTTGTTTCTGACCGATGTGAGGCAGGGGCTGATTGACACGGATGCAAAGGTGGCGGATCTGCTGCGCCGTTCCGGGAAGCCTGTCGTGCTGGTCGTTAATAAGGTAGACAGCTTTGAAAAATTTATGCCGGACGTGTATGAATTTTACAATCTGGGCATTGGGGAGCCGTTTCCGATTTCTGCGGCCTCTATGCTGGGGCTTGGGGATATGTTAGAGGAGGTAGTCAAATATTTTCCGAAGCAGGAAACGGGAGAGGAGGACGATACGCGCCCGAAGATTGCGGTCATCGGCAAGCCGAACGTCGGAAAATCCTCTCTGGTGAACCGCCTGATCGGGGAAAACCGTGTAATTGTATCGGATATTGCAGGGACGACGCGGGATGCCGTGGATTCTGCGGTGAAATACTACGGGCAGGAATATGTGTTTATTGATACGGCGGGCCTGCGCCGCAAGAGCAAGGTAAAGGAGGATTTGGAGCGCTACAGCGTGATCCGCGCCGTTACGGCGGTGGAGCGCGCAGATGTGGTTCTGATTCTGATTGACGCTACGGAGGGTGTGACGGAGCAGGATGCGAAGATCGCCGGAATTGCCCATGATAAGGGAAAGGGCGTTATTATCGCAGTCAATAAATGGGACGCCATTGAAAAGGACGATAAGACGATGCGTCAGCATACAGAGAGGATCCGATCCGTTTTGAGCTTTATGCCGTATGCGGAGATTATGTTTATTTCCGCAAAGACCGGACAGCGGACGGATAAAATTTTTGCCACGATAGATATGGTATTGGAGAATAATTCCATGCGGGTTGCAACGGGCGTTCTGAATGAAATCGTCATGGAAGCCGTCGCGATGCAGCAGCCGCCGTCGGATCGGGGAAGGCGGTTAAAGATTTACTATGTGACGCAGGCAGCGGTGAAGCCGCCGACCTTCGTGGTTTTTGTCAATGCGAAGAAGCTGATGCATTTTTCTTATACCAGATATCTGGAAAACCGTATCCGGGATGCGTTCGGCTTCCGGGGTACGTCGTTAAGGTTTATCATCCGGGAGAGAAAGGGAGAATAAGACTATGCTCGTGAATCGGATTATTGTACTTGTGATTGGCTATTTCTGCGGGATTATTTTACCCGGATATATTTACAGCAGGTTAAAGCATCAGGATATTACAAAGCTTGGCAGCGGCAATGCGGGAACGACGAATATGCTGCGTATGTACGGCTGGAAGGCGGGCCTCGTGACGCTGCTTGGAGATGTGTCAAAGCCGATGCTTGCCATTCTTATCACCTGGCTTTTGTTTCACAACAGCGAGCCGGAGGGCGTGCGCCTTCTGCAGCTTTATGCGGGGCTTGGAACGATTATCGGGCATAATCACCCGTTTTATATGAAGCATTTTAAGGGCGGCAAGGGTATTGCCTGTACGGGCGGCATGATGATTGCCTTCTGCCCGGTGGAGGTGCCGATTGGGCTGTCCGTGTTCATCCTTACGGTTGTGCTCACGAAATATGTGTCGCTTGGCTCCATGCTGGGGCTTATCAGCTTTTTCGTTCAGACAATTGTATTCGGGGAACTCGGTATCTTAAATGTAACTACCGTCTACAAAACGGAAATCTATGTGCTGGCGGGCGTCATTACGCTGATGGGAATTGTACGCCACAGAGAGAATATCGGGCGGCTGCTGCACGGAAATGAAAATAAATTCAGTATAAAAAAGAAGAAGGAAGGGACAGTTTCGTAATGGCAAAAACAGGGATTATCGGAGCGGGAAGCTGGGGCTGCGCGCTGGCCGGCGTACTCGATAAAAACGGACACGAGGTAAAGGTGTGGTCTGCCTTACAGGAGGAAATTGAGATGCTCAAAAGAGAGCATGAGCATAAGGATAAGCTTCCGGGCGTTAAATTAGAGGGCCGGATTTCATTTACGGCGGATTTAAAAGAGGCGATAGACGGGAGTGAGCTTTTAGTGCTGGCCGTACCGTCGGTTTACACCAGGAGCACCGCAAAGCAGATGGCGCCTTATGTGGCAGAGGGGCAGATCATCGTCTGCGTGGCCAAGGGAATTGAAGAGGAGAGCTTAATGACGCTGTCGGACATCGTAGAGGCGGAAATCCCGGCAGCAGACGCCGCAGTGATGTGCGGGCCGAGCCATGCGGAGGAGGTAGGCATGCGGCTGCCGACAACCGTAGTGGCAGGCGCGAAGACCAGGCAGACGGCAGAGTACATTCAGAGCCTGTTTATGAACGAGGTCTTCCGTGTTTATACCAGTCCGGACGTCTTAGGCATGGAATTGGGCGGCGCGCTGAAAAATGTAATCGCGCTTGCGGCAGGGATGGCCGACGGGCTGGGCTTCGGGGACAATACCAAGGCAGCGCTCATTACGCGCGGCATGGATGAAATCCGCCGTCTGGCCGTAAAGATGGGAGCGGACGCCCAGACGTTAAACGGCTTAACCGGAATTGGCGATCTGATTGTCACCTGCGCCAGCAGGCACTCCAGAAACCGCAGGGCAGGAATGCTCATGGGGAAGGGCGCCACGATGCAGCAGGCAATGGATGAGGTGAAAATGGTGGTCGAGGGCGTGTATTCCGCAAAGGCCGCGATTGCCTTAAGCAGAAAATACGGCGTATCCATGCCGATTATCGAGCAGGTCAATCAGGTGCTGTTTGAGGATAAGCCGGTGAAGGAAGCGGTGACAGAGCTGATGCTGCGGGACAGGAAAACCGAGTATCGTGCCTTAGGATGGGAGCAAAGCAGTGAAAACGATACGGATTAAATATTTTTCGGAGGACGTAGAGCGGCTGCGCTATATTGACGGCAAATCCGACTGGATTGATCTGCGGGCATCTGGCCGTGTGGAGCTAAAGGCCGGAGAATTTGCCCTGATTCCGCTTGGAGTTGCAATGGAGCTTCCAAAAGGGTATGAGGGGCATCTGGTGCCGCGCAGCTCCACGTTTAAAAACTACGGTATCCTGCAGACGAACAGCTGCGGTATCATCGACAACACATACTGCGGGGATCAGGATATGTGGCGGATGCCGGTGTATGCGACAAGGGATACGGTCATCGAAAAGAATGATCGGATCTGCCAGTTCCGGATTGTGGAGAACCAGCCGAAAATTGTATTCGAGGAGTGCGAAAAGCTGGAAGGGAAGGATCGAGGAGGCTTTGGGAGTACGGGAAGGAGGTAGACGAGAAGGGATGTTCGTCATCCTGACCAATTATGCCCGATTTTTCCCGTCGATGTGACGAAGGCCGGCTTTCCCTTCCCCTCTGGTTCGTCGAAGCAACAAAAAATCCTCCGTTATTTTGTCGGCTTTCCAAATAGCCAAATCCCTGAATTTTTGGTAAGGTAATACTGGCAGAGCAGTAAAAAATATTCAGGAGGATGATAACAATGGCAAGCTTATCATTAAAGCATGTTTACAAAAAATATCCAAACGGATTTGAAGCGGTAAAGGATTTTAACCTGGAGGTGGCGGATCAGGAGTTTATTATTTTTGTAGGGCCTTCTGGATGCGGAAAGTCTACGACGCTTAGGATGATTGCCGGCCTGGAGGAAATTTCTTCCGGTGAATTTTCCATAGACGGCAAGGTGGTCAATGACGTAGAGCCGAAGGATCGCGATATTGCGATGGTATTCCAGAACTACGCGCTGTATCCGCATATGACCGTATTTGAAAACATGGCGTTCGGATTAAAGCTGCGCAAGGTTCCGAAAGCGGAAATCCGGCAGAAGGTAGAAGAGGCTGCGAGGATTCTGGATTTGGATCAATTATTAGACCGTAGGCCGAAGGCGCTTTCCGGCGGGCAGAGGCAGAGGGTTGCAATGGGACGCGCAATTGTCCGCAGCCCGAAGGTGTTTTTGATGGATGAGCCGCTTTCCAATCTGGATGCAAAGCTGAGGGTTCAGATGCGTGCCGAGATTTCCGCGCTGCATAAAAGGCTTGGAGCTACCATTATTTACGTTACGCACGATCAGACGGAGGCTATGACTCTGGGAACCCGAATTGTCGTATTGAAGGACGGCGTAATCATGCAGGTGGACTCCCCAATGAAGCTTTATAACGAGCCGGATAACTTATTTGTAGCAGGCTTTATCGGCTCTCCACAGATGAATTTTGCGGATGCAGAGTTCAGGATAGAGGGAGGAAAGGCAGTCCTTTCCGTTGATCGATTTCATATTACGCTTCCGGCAGATAAGTCCAAAAAGCTTTTGGACGGCGGATATCACAATAAAACGGTAGTGTTAGGGATCCGTCCGGAGGATTTGAGCGATTCACAGAAAGCGCTCCATGAATTTAAGGACAGTATCATCGAAGCAGATATAAGCGGCTATGAGCTGCTGGGCTCAGAGGTGATTCTGTATTTCGGCGTTTCCGGCGTCAGCATGAGCGCTAAGGTTGCGTCGGATACAACGGCCCGTGTTGGGACCCATGTAAGGCTTGCATTGAATCCGGAGAAAATCCATGTATTTGATAAAGAAACAGAGCAGACCATTACAAATTAGGAACTGAAGGAGGGCTCACTTGTTATCCAACCATAAAATCCAAACGACATTAGAAGAAATCAAGGGGATTACCCGGATGGAATTTACGCTGTTCGATGAGCATGGAGGAATGCTGGCGTCAACGGGCGGGATCGACCGTGATTTTCAGGAGGCCGTTGTAAGCTTTGCAGAGTCCATGGCAGAGAGCCAGATGCTTTTCGGTTCGCATTTTTTTAAGGTGATTACAGATGACGAGGTGAGGTATATTCTCCTGGTGCACGCAGCCTCAGATGAGGCTTACATGGTCGGAAAGCTCGCCGCCTGCCAGCTTCGGAATCTTGCGGAGGCATACATGGAGCAGTTAGACCGTAGCAATCTGATGCAGAATATTCTGCTTGGGAATATGCTGGTTGTGGATATGTATAACAAGGCCCGCAGGCTTCATATTGAACAGACGGAGCGTGTTATTTTTGTGATTGCCGTAGAGGGGAAAAAGGATTCCAATCTCACAGAGCTGGTTCGCAGGATGTTCTGCGGCTCCGGAAGGGATTTTGCGATCGAGGTGGATGAACAGAATATTGTATTGCTCAAGGATGTGCGGGACAAAAAGAGCGAAGAGGAGCTGGCAGGATTTGCCAGAATGCTGGTGGATAACCTGCAATGCGAGGCAATGGTGCGCGTAAGAGTCGGCTACGGCAACCGGGCGCCGGATTTGCAGAGTATTGCAAAATCCTATCAGGAGGCTCTGATGGCGATTGAAGTAGGGAAGATCTTTTATGCGGATAAAGAGGTGGTTTCCTACGGGCGGCTTGGGATTGGGCGGTTGATTTACCAGATTCCGATGAGTCTTTGCGAGATGTTTATCCGGGAGGTATTTGGAGAAGAGGTGCCGGATGTCTTCACGGAGGAGAATGTGGTGACGATTGAGAGCTTTTTTGAAAACAATCTGAATATTTCCGAGACGGCAAGGCAGCTTTATGTCCACAGGAATACGTTAGTATACCGGCTGGAACGGCTGGAGAAGGCAATTGGACTGGATATACGCAAATTTGAGGATGCGATGCTGTTTAAGATTACGATGATGGTGCTGGCGCATATGAGATACCAGAAGGGGATATAGCGGGAGAAAGGAGGGCCGCCCGGATTTGGAGCGGCCCATCCTCTTTTATTCTTATTATGCTTCTATAAGCGGCGGTTTTTGATAAAGCTTGCGTTCAATGCATTTCTTTTCAAATGCGAGCTGCTGCTTTATTTTTTCATATCCGCCTTCCTGATCTGCCATTTCCAATCTCTCTAATAAATCCAGTTTATCTAAAAGATTGACATTTAATTCTTTTTCGCTTGGCATATAATCACCTGCTTTCGTAAAATCTATATGGATTGTTACGGGATTATCATATCAAATTAGGGGAAGGATGTAAAGCGTCTATCCGCTCCCTCATTCGCCGTTGGCATGCTTGCTGTTACAGTTCACGGTCTGGTTTCCGGCAAACACTCACAATAAACGTTTTCCATACGAACAGTAAATGTATTATAAAAATAAAAAGGACATAGCGGAAAGGAACAGGAGGTCTATATGGACGCACAGGAATTATATCATTTTTGGATGGAGGATCCGTATTTTGATGCGGAAACCAAAAAAGAGCTGGCAGCGATTGCCGGAGACAGGAAGGAGATTGAGGATCGGTTTTACCGGGAGCTGGAATTTGGTACGGGCGGTCTGCGCGGCGTGCTGGGGGCAGGCACTAACCGGATGAATATCTATACGGTGCGCAAGGCTACGCAGGGACTGGCCAATTATATCAAAAAGGAAGGGATGGAAGCAAAGGGGGCGGCTATCGCGTATGACAGCCGGCACAAGTCGGCGCTGTTTGCAGAGGAAGCGGCGCGGTGCTTCGCAGCAAACGGGATCCGGGCCTTTCTTTTTTCCGATCTGCGGCCGACGCCGATGCTGTCTTTTGCGCTGCGCCGTCTGGGCTGTGCAGCGGGCATTGCGATTACCGCAAGCCATAATCCGGCGGAATACAACGGATACAAGGTATACTGGGAGGACGGCGGGCAGATTACACCGCCGAGAGATCGGGAGATCATCAAGGAAGTGCGTGCCGTTACGGATTTCGGACAGGTGCATACCATGTCCAGGCAGGATGCGGTAAAGGCAGGTCTGTATACGGAAATTCCGGCAGAGGTGGAGGATGCCTACATGGAAGAGCTAAAGAGGCTTTCCGTTCACCCAGAGCTGATTCGCGCAGAGGCGGAGCATCTGAAAATTGCCTATACGCCGCTGCATGGCACCGGAAATCTTCCGGTCCGGCGGATTTTAAAGGAGCTGGGATTTACGCAGGTCTATGTGGTGAAGGAGCAGGAGCTGCCCGACGGTGCGTTTCCGACCGTTTTCTGTCCCAACCCGGAGGACAGGGATGCGTTTGCGCTTGCTTTGAGGCTGGCTGAGGAGGTCGATGCGGATATTGTGCTGGCAACCGATCCGGATGCAGACCGCCTGGGCGTTTATGCGAGGGACAGAACCGACGGCAGCTATAAAAGCTTTACCGGAAATATGACCGGAATGCTGATTTTGGAATACATTTTGTCCCGGAAAAAGGAGCTTGGCCTGCTGCCCGAAAACGGCGCGGTCGTAACGACGATTGTGTCCGGCAAGATGGCAAAGCCGATTACGGAGGAATACGGGGTGAAGCTGCTCGAAACGCTTACCGGTTTCAAATATATCGGGGAGCAGATCAAATTCTTTGAACGGGATCACAGCTTTACGTTTCTGTTTGGCTATGAGGAAAGCTATGGCTGCCTGGTGGGGACGCACGCCAGAGATAAGGACGCCGTAGCCGCCGTGATGGCGCTGTGCGAGGTGGCCGCCTGGTGCAAAAGCCGCGGCGAAACGCTGTGCGATCAGATGAATCGCCTGTTTGAAAAATACGGCTTTTATCAGGAGACGCTGTTTACGGTTACCTTAAAGGGGCAGGACGGGGCAGAGCAGATGGCGGCTATGCTGGAGAACATAAGAAGGAATGTGCCGAGGCGGATTGGCCCGTATGCGGTTACGCAGTACCGGGATTACAGAGCGGATATCCGGATGGATGTTCAAACCGGGGAAACTGCATCGACCGGACTTCCAAAGTCAAATGTTTTGTATTTTGAGCTGGAGCATGAGGGCTGGTGCTGCATCCGCCCGTCCGGTACGGAGCCAAAAATGAAATGCTACGCCGGGGTAAAGGCAAAGAAGGAGGCGGAGGCGAAAGAGCGGCTGAGATGCGTGAGGGAAGCATTGACCCTTCTGCTGCACCAATAGCTGCAAGCTTATTCGATTCCGAAGTAGGCGTCGATCCCGTTTGCAATACCGGCGGCAATTTGATTCTGGTAATCGGCATCGGCCATGCTGCTGTCCTCAGAAGGATTTGTCATATAGCCCATTTCTACAATCGTAACCGGAGTCTGGCACCAGTTGATGCCGGTCATGGTATCGGTTTCCCAGACGTACTGCCTGCTGCAGCCGGTTGCGGCGGAAAGCTCGTCCAGCACATGCGTAGACAGGCTTTTGCTCTCGCTGTAAAGAGAGGCATTGTAGGGATTTTCCGCTGTCTGGCAGATGGTCATCGCACCGTTTACGCTGCTGTTTTCCGAGCCGTTGGCGTGGACGCGGATAAAAGCGTCTGCGCCTGCCTGGTTCGCAATTTCGGCGCGCTCGGCATTGCTGATATTGACGTCGTTGCTTTCCCGGATCATCAGCACCTCATAGCCTCTTGCCGTAAGCTCATCCCGAAGCTTTAAGGAAACTGCAAGCGTCAGCTCATATTCCGCGAGTCCGGTTGTCACGCCCCTGGTACCGCTCGCAACCTTGGCCTTTCGTTCCGAAGCGCCCGGGCCTATCGGCTCCGTTTCATTGTTGCCCTGCGCCTGATGTCCGGCGTCAATGGCAACCAATAAGCCCGTACGTTCGCCCGGCAGAGGATTTTCCGTAACCGGTATGCGTTCCGGAGGTTCGGCAGCTTCCGTTTCGGGAGAGGGAAAAACGGCTTCGGTGGTTTCGGATGGCAGAGACTGTTCCGATTCTGTCCGCTGAGGGGGATCCTCCGCAGGAGTCTCCCGCTTCGCACAGGAGCACAGACAGAATAAGAAAAACAGCAGAAAAAACAGCATAAAAATCGGTAACAGGCATATTTTTTTGTTTGTGTGGTTCATCATCCTCAGAGCCTCTCAGGTTCGGGATATTCCACGCCGAACGTATCAACGGTTACCGTTTTCATTACCTGCTCCTCCAGAGGCCTGTCGGAATAATCAGTAGTTGCCCCGGCAATGCGGTCCACCACCTCCATACCTTCTGTCACTTTTCCAAACGCCGCATAAGCGCCGTCTAAATGCGGACTGTCCTGATGCATGATAAAGAACTGGCTTCCTGCGGAATCTGGCATCATAGAACGCGCCATAGAAAGGACGCCGGCGGTATGCTTTAAATCATTGGAAAAACCATTCTGGGCAAATTCACCCCGGATTCCGTAGCCTGGCCCTCCCATGCCGCTTCCCTGCGGGTCGCCGCCCTGGATCATAAAGCCTTTGATGACACGGTGGAAAATCAGCCCGTCGTAAAACCTTTGGTTCACAAGGCTGATAAAGTTATTCACTGTGTTTGGCGCGGTTTCTGGGTAGAGCTCGGCTTTTATTATGCCGCCGTTTTCCATTTCAATTGTTATAATTGGATTTTGTGCCATATTTGAACCTCCTGAAATTTTCTGGGGAATATTGTAGCATATTATACAGAAAAAACAAGAGTCATTTTGAAATCGGTTACCTTTGGACCCTGGCTCCCTTCCCGTTTACCAGCGCTTCCACTTCTTTTAAGCTTGCCATTGTAGTATCCCCCGGCGTAGTCATTGCCAAAGCGCCATGCGCGGCCCCGTAATCGACCGCCGTCTGCGGATCCCCGGTTTCCATCAACCCGTAAATCAGCCCTGACGCAAAAGAATCCCCTCCGCCGACACGGTCCAGAATTTCAAGGCTTTTGTAATCCTTTGACCGGTATAGGGTATGATCTGCCCAGCAGATGGCGCCCCAGTCATTCACGGTTGCCGTTTTAACCGTACGTAAGGTAGTTGCGATAGCTTTAAAATTCGGATAGGCGTCTGCCGCCCGATGGATCATGTTCTGGTATCCGCTTAGGTTCAATTCCTTTAAATCAGCGTCATTCCCTTCAATTTCAAAACCCAGGCATGCAGTAAAATCTTCTTCATTTCCAATCATAACATCCACATAGGATGCAATTTCTTTGTTGACCTCCCGCGCCTTTTGCTGGCCTCCAATGGCATCCCACATGGACGGCCGGTAATTGAGGTCATAGGACACGACAGTGCCGTATTTTTTTGCGGTTTTGATTGCGGCAAGGGCCGTTTCACAGGACTGCTCGGAAAGCGCCGCATAAATGCCTCCGGTGTGAAGCCAGCGTACGCCTAATTTACCGAATATCGTCTCAAAATCAAAGTCATTTGGAGTGGCCCCCGAAATGGCCGTATTCGCCCGGTCCGAACAGCCCTTTGCACCGCGGACGCCAAAACCGCGTTCCGTAAAATTAATTCCGTTCCGGCAGGTACGCCCGATGCCGTCTGTTTTCATCCATGTAACCAAGGATGTGTCAACGCCGCCCTGCAGAATCAAATCTTCTATCAGCAAACCGGCTTCATTATCCGCAAGGGCTGTAATCACAGCAGTAGAAAGGCCAAAGCATCTGCGCAGGCCCCGTGCGACATTGTATTCCCCGCCTCCTTCCCATACGCGGAAATTTCTGGCTGTGCGTATTCTTCCCTCGCCCGGATCGAAGCGGAGCATGACCTCGCCCAGGGAAACAGCGTCATATTTGCATTCCTTTTTTGATCTTAAATTCAAATTCATCATCTGCGCCTCCTGTATCTGCCGGATAGTAAACGGCAGGCTATCAAATTTATACGTTTTATACGTTGTATCATAGGTTTCAATTTTTTCCCGATTTTTATACGTGATGCCGTTAAAAAGATACAGGTCTAGTATTCCTGTCCGGATGGAGTACTAGTATGAATGGTATTTTTGAATCCAGAATGGGGCACAATGTGATCAGTGGATCCGGGCGTACGGTTTTTGTACTTACATAAAAATCAGAAGGGATAGCGAAAAAATGAAAGCTTTTATGGATGAAAATTTTCTGTTAGACACGGAATGTGCCAGGATGCTGTACCACAATTATGCCAAACCAATGCCGATTCTCGATTACCACTGCCACATCGATCCCCGGGAGATTGCAGACGATCGGCGCTTTCGGAATATGACGGAGCTGTGGCTTTCAGGCGATCATTATAAATGGCGGCAGATGCGCTCAAACGGGGTGGAGGAATACTATATTACAGGCCCTGCGCCGGATCGCGAGAAATTTCAGAAATGGGCCGAAACGCTGGAAAAGCTGATTGGAAATCCTCTGTACCATTGGTCGCATCTGGAGCTAAAGAGGTATTTTGGATATGAGGGGTATTTAAACGGAGATACGGCAGAGGAGGTATGGCAGCTTTGCAATGCAAAGCTAAAGGAGCCTGGCATGAGCGCCCGCGGGCTGATCCGGCAGTCCGGTGTCACATTGATTTGTACGACAGACGATCCGGTGGACTCCCTGGAGGGACATGAAGTCATCCGCAGGGACGCGTCATTTGATGTCAGGGTATTGCCGGCATGGCGGCCGGATCGGGTGGTAAATGCGGAAGCGGATGCTTTTTTGGATTACGTGAAGGAGCTTGGGCGGGCAGGCGGCGTGGAAATTCAGAGCCTTGCCGATTTGAAGTGTGCGCTGATAAACCGGATGGATTATTTCGGAAAAAAAGGATGCGTGGTGTCGGATCATGGACTGGATTTTGTGGTATATGCGCCGGCGGCATCGGAGGAAGCAGAGGCGGTGTTTCAGAAGGCGGTTCGGGGAGAGGCTTTAACCGGAAAGGAAATTGCGGTATATAAGACGGCGCTGCTGCTGTTTTTGGGCAGGGAATACTGCCGCAGGGGCTGGGTGATGCAGCTGCATTTTGGGTGCAGGCGCAACAACAACAGGGCCATGTTTGAAAAATTAGGGCCGGACAGTGGATTTGACTGTATCGGCCAGAATACCTCAGCGGAGCAGCTAGCCGGATTCTTAAATGCGCTGGCCTATACGGATGAGCTGCCGAGGACCATTCTCTATTCGTTAAATCCGGGAGACAACGCATTGATTGGGACAGTTCTGGGCTGCTTTTCTGATTCTGCTACAGCCGGAAAGGTGCAGCAGGGGGCGGCGTGGTGGTTTAACGATCATAAAATAGGGCTGACAGAGCAGATGACGTCTTTGGCAAATCTGGGGATTCTGAGCAATTTTGTAGGAATGCTTACAGATTCGAGGAGCTTTTTATCTTATACAAGGCACGAGTATTTTCGGAGGATTTTGTGCGGTCTGATTGGGGGCTGGGTGGAAAACGGGGAGTATCCTTATGACGAAAAGGTGCTGGGGAACGTGATCCGGGGCATTTGCTATGAGAATGCGGCGGCGTATTTTGGATTTTGATATAGAACACAGAGAAAAAATAAAATTGCATATTGACAAGATGGAAAAGCTATAGTATGATATTTTTTGTTGAGGCAATCAACAGACGCTGGCATGGCTCAGTCGGTAGAGCGTCGCATTGGTAGTGCGGAGGTCACGGGTTCGATTCCCGTTGCCAGCTTTTCAAACCTTGATTTTTCAAGGTTTTTTATTTTGGAAAATGAACAAAACAAAGAAAAAGAAAAGCTGCAAAAGGTAGCGGATAATCTTCAGCAGACGTTAGAAGATTAAGAAAATAGATAAGAGCTGCAAATCAAGGTGCAGAGTCGTTCTTGCATGAGAAAGACGCTGCACCTTTTTCGTTTGCAAAAATCATGGGCGGCAGCTGGAACAGCCCAAAGCGCCGGAGCCCTATAAATAGGCGCGTAAGTCCTCGCAGAGCGTATTTTCGATGGAAATCAGGCGTTTGCAGATATCCCGGGAGGGCTCGTTTGCGGCGTCGTACTCATTTAGATACTTGTAAAGCGATTTGATTCCCATATTGCAGCCGTCGGTAATCAAAGCTGCAACGGTGGAATCCTGGTGATCCATGCTCATTTTCATATTGGTTTTCATCCATGACATGCCCTTGGCCATAGGAGACGGATCCTTTCCTTCACTCTGGCAGTCCAAAAGCATGGCGTGCAGCTCATTGCCAAGCGTTTCGTGATGCTCCTTGCTTTCGGACAGGAGCTGCTTTAAGCCGGAATCCCGAACCTCCTCTAAAATTTCATCAATAGAAGAAACGGCCATTTTGGTGCCGGAATCGCATTCCTTGAGCAGCTGGATGGTATCGTTGTTAATCATAAAAAGACCTCCTTTTTTCTTTTTAATAGTTGGCGATTTTTAATCACTGGATATATAGTATGTCCGAAGAACGGAGAAGCTATACGCGGCTTGCTTTTTTGGATGACCCGGTTTATAATGGCAGAAGCAGAAGAAAGGAGGTTACAGATGGATGACAGGGTTTTGGCAGTAGCGGCAGGGCACGAGATTACAAAGCGGGAACTGGATAGCCTGATTGCGAATTACCCGGCAAAGCAGCAGGCGTATTTTTCAAACCCGAAGGCAAAGGACGAGCTTTTGGAGCAGCTGATCGGGTTTTACCTGTTTTCTAAGCTGGCGGAGGAGCAGCACATCCGGGAAAGCCGGGAATATCAGGAAACGCTGGCGAAGATGGGAAACGAGCTGGCGAGCCATATGGCGGCGACCGGTGTGATGAACCAGGTGACGGTGGACGAGGCAGAGGCAAAATCCTATTTTGACGCGCATCCGTCGCAGTTTCAAGGTGAAACCAGATTTTCCGATATCAAAGAGCAGCTTTCCGAAAAGCTTTTGCAGCAGAAAAAGCAGGAGGTATATTTTAAGACGGTACAAAAGCTGGAAGCAAAATATGGAGTAGAGAGGAAGTATTAGGATGGAGATGTCAGTACCAAAGGATCCGGTGATGCTTTTGAGCTATGTCAATACGCAGCTTCGGGATTACTACAGCTCTCTGGAGGAGCTTTGCCGGGCGGCGGATGTGCCCCAGGCAGAAATCACAGAGAAGCTGGCTGGAATTGATTATCGGTATGATGCGGCAGTAAATCAGTTTGTTTAAAGAAAAGGAGACAGAAATTATGTGGGCATACGAAAGTGTATTTTATCAGATTTATCCGTTGGGCTTTTGCGGAGCGCCGTATGAAAACGATGGGGCGCCTGCGCACCGGATTTTAAAGGTGAAGGAATGGATCCCTCATATCAAAAAGCTGGGCGCAAACGCCGTTTATTTTTCCCCGGTGTTTGAATCGGATACGCATGGATATAATACAAGGGATTATCAGAAGATTGACTGCCGTTTGGGGACGAATGCGGATTTTAAAGAGGTTTGCGACGCGCTGCACAGTGAGGGCATCCGGGTTGTTTTGGACGGCGTGTTTAACCATGTGGGCAGAGGCTTTACGGCATTTTTGGATGTTCTGAAAAACCGGGAAAATTCGCCGTATAAGGATTGGTTTTACATTGATTTCGGCGGCAATTCCGGATACAATGACGGGCTTTGGTATGAGGGCTGGGAAGGCAATTATGATTTGGTGAAGCTGAATCTTTCCAATCCGGCAGTGGTGGAGCATATTTTTGCCGCGGTGAAAGGCTGGGTGGAGGAATTTGACATTGACGGATTACGGCTTGACGTGGCGTATTGCCTGACGCCGGATTTTCTGCGGCAGCTCCGCCGGTTTACGGACGGCTTAAAGGAAGAATTCTTTTTGGTCGGGGAGACGCTGCATGGGGATTATAAGCAGTGGATGAATCCCGAAATGCTGCATTCAGTGACGAATTACGAGTGCTATAAGGGGCTGTATTCCAGCTTTAATTCCATGAATCTGTTTGAGATTGTGCACTCTCTGCTCCGGCAGTTCGGACCGGAGGAATGGACGCTTTATAAGGGGCAGCATATGCTGTCGTTTGTGGACAACCATGATGTGACGAGGATTGCTTCAAATCTTACGGAGGAGAAGCATTTGCCGCTGATTTATGCGCTGGCGTTCGGCATGCCGGGGATTCCGTGTGTGTATTATGGAAGCGAGTGGGGAGCGAAGGCGAGGAAGGAGGAAGGCGATCCGGCGCTTCGGGCCTGCTTTGAGGCGCCGTTGGAAAATGAGCTGACCGAGTGGATTGGGAAGCTGGCGGAGGCGAAGAAGGCGTCGGAGGCGCTCAATTACGGAGACTTCCGGTCGGTGCTTTTGACGAATAAGCAGTGTATTTTTGAGAGGAAGACCAAGACAGAGCGCGTGCTTGTGGCAATCAATGCGGATGAAGAGGCATATCATGCGCATTTCGACGCAGGATGCGGAATGGCCGTGGACTTGATTACAGGAAAGGAGCATGACTTCGGAGGCGGAAGTCTGCTGCCGGGGTATAGCGCCAGCTTTTGGAAGATGGAGAGATAAGACGGTTATTCCTTTGAAACGTACAGCAGCATCCGGATTCAACTGGCCGGATGCTGCTTTCTTTCATGTACTAATTTTTCTTTGTCTTCCCCATTTTCTTGGACTTTTCCACACAGCACCGCTGTGCGCTGATAACGGCATCGCGCAGCCCTTTTTCTTCCAGCTTCGCAACGGCGGCAATCGTGGTGCCGCCCGGGGAGCAGACGGCGTCCTTTAATTCACCGGGATGCCTGCCAGTTTCGAGTACCATTTTTGCGGCGCCATAAACGGATTGCGCGGCAAATTTATAAGCCTGTGCGCGCGGCATTCCGTCGGCAACGGCAGCGTCTGCCATGGCTTCGATGAAAAGATATACATAAGCCGGAGAGGAGCCGCTGACGCCTGTCACGGCGTCCATCAATGCCTCCGGTACGACCTCTGCCCTGCCGAAGCTTTCAAAAACGGCCGTGACCGTATTTAACTCATCTTCGGTTACAAGCCTGTTCGGCGAAAGGGCCGACATGGCTTCTAAAACCGTGGCAGGCGTATTGGGCATCGCGCGTATGATTTTGACGGGCTTGCCGAAATAGTCGTCTAACTTGGAGTGGCTGACGCCGGCAGCGATTGCCACAATCAGCTTTTCCTCATCCACATCATTTCGGATTTCCTTGATGACGCTTTTGTACATATGCGGCTTTACCGCAAGGAAAATAATATCGGAGTCCTGGGCTACTTCCCGGTTGTCGGCCGTGACCCGGATGCCGTAGGCCTTTGACAGGCGGTCTAAGGTGGACTGTGAGCGTGCGCTGGCGGTAATCTGGCCGGCGGTGCAAAGCCCGGAGCTTAAAATCCCGTTTGTCATGGCGCTGCCCATATTGCCGCAGCCGATAAATCCTATTTTTTTATCCATAATCCTATTTTAGAAATCGGTGAGGTCGGCTGCCCTTCTTTCCAGGAAAGCAGTCATGCCCTCGGTTTTGTCGTGTGTAGAGCAGGTAACGCCGAATAAGTTGGCTTCCATCTCAACTGCGTTGCGGATATCCATATCATAGCCGTTGTTGATGGCTGCTTTTGCGATGGAAACAGCGTAGCTTCCTTTGGAGATGATTTTCTTTGCCATCTTATTTGCGGTTTCCATCAGCTCTTCCTTGGCAACGACCTTGTTGACAAGGCCAATGCGGTATGCTTCGTTGGCGTCGATGTTGTCGCAGGTGAAGATCAGCTCCTTGGCGCGGCCCATGCCGACTAAGCGGGCAAGCCTCTGCGTGCCGCCAAAGCCCGGGATAATGCCGAGGCCTGTCTCCGGCTGTGCGAAGGTTGCGTTGTCGGAAGCGATGCGGATATCACATGCCATAGCGATTTCACAGCCGCCGCCGAGTGCAAAGCCGTTTACGGCGGCAATCGTAACCTGGCGCATATTCATTAATTTGAAGAACGGAACGGAAGCCTTCATACCGAACGCCCTTGCTTCTGCTGCGGAGAAATTTACCATTTCGGCAATATCTGCGCCTGCAACGAAGGACTTGAATTCATTGCCCTTCTTGTCCGGGCCGCCGGTTAAGATTACAACCTTTACGTCGTCCCTGGCTTCGATTTCGGTTAATGCTTCGTTTAATTCGTCTAATGTCTCGGAATTTAATGCGTTGAGTGCCCCCGGCCTGCTGATTTTCAAAATTGCGATCTGATCAGCAACCTCTAAAACTAAATTGTTCATTGGAAAAACCTCCTGTTTTGAATATTCAGATGAGAAAAGGTTCATCTGTCTGTTAGTGTCTGACAGGGGTATTATACACCTATTGGGAAGCTTTGACAATTGTTTCGGCAACGGTTTCTGTAATTGTTTGTTACTTTTCATGCGGTAGGGAAAGGATGGCCTTGGGTATTTGGGGGTATTCGATAGCGACGCTTAAGTCCGCTTCCTTCGGATCCTCCGGCACGCTCGCGCTGCGTTTTTTAGGAGCGCAAGCGCGTCAGAGGACTTAAGGGAATTCTGCTCTGGGCGTCGCTTTTGGAAAAACCCTTTCCCCACCCCATGAAAAGTAATATACCGGAAGCAAATCGCTGTTGAGCTGCCTGAAATACTCTGGCCAACGCATTTAAAAAGTAGTATACTGCATATATACCACAGAAGGAAAGGAACAAAACGCAATGTGTAACTCTTACATATCCAATCTTGTAAAGCATATGCCGGATTCCGGCATCAAGGATTTTTTTGACGTGGCGAATTCGCTGGACGGGGCGCTGTCCCTTGGGGTTGGCGAGCCGGATTTTGCTACGCCTAAGCATATACGCGACGCAGCCGTTGCTTCCATCCGGCGCGCGGATACCAAATATACGGACAACCGCGGCACGGTAGAATTAAGACAGGCCGTCGCAGAGTATCTGGAAAAGTTTGATCTGCATTATCACGGGGCGGACGAGGTGCTGATTACGATGGGCGCGAGCGAGGGGATTGACCTGGCGCTGCGTACGTTAATCAATCCCGGGGATGAGGTGCTGGTGGTGGAGCCGTGCTACGTGTCCTATGAGCCGTGCGTGGAGCTTTGCGGCGGGATTGTGGCTGCCGTCAGGACAAAGGCGTCTGACCGGTTCCGCCTGACCGCAGCGGGCCTTTTGGAAAAAATAACAGAAAAGACAAAGGTGCTTTTGATGTCGTTTCCAAACAATCCGACCGGGGCGATTATGGAGAAGGAGGATTTGGAAGCGGTTGCCGAAATTGTAAAAGCGCACAATCTTTTCGTGATCAGCGATGAAATTTATGCGGAGCTGACTTATGGGAAAAAGCATGTTTCTATCGCTTCCCTGCCCGGTATGGCGGAGCGCACGCTGGTTCTGAACGGATTTTCCAAGGCGTTTGCCATGACAGGCTGGCGGCTGGGGTTTGCGGCAGGCCCCAAGGACGTGATTTTTTATATGAATAAAATCCATCAGTTTACGACGATGTCGGCGGGGACAACCAGCCAGTATGCGGCCTTAGAGGCGCTAAAGAATCCGGTGCGGGAAGCGGAGCTAGAGCGTATGCGCACGGAGTATGACAAAAGACGCGGGGTGATGGTTCGGGGATTTTTGGACATGGGGCTCGACGTGGCGGTGCCGGAGGGGGCGTTTTACGTATTTCCGTCTGTGGCGCCGCTTGGCATGGACAGCCAGGAGTTTTGCAGGCAGCTTTTGCAGGAGCAGAGGGTGGCGGTCATCCCGGGAGATGCATTCGGGGCTTGCGGAGACGGGTTTGTGCGCTGCTCGTATGCGTATTCAGAGGACGTCATACGCAAATGCCTGCAGAAGATTGCAGCATTTGTGCAAAGCAGGTAACCGTTCGGCCGGCAGCTGCGCAGCCTGCAGCTGGTAAAGCAGAACAGGCAGGGAAGGGAGACAGGATGAAAATAGAAGATTATGCTTTGGGAATACTGACAGAACCGCTGCTTTGGTGGTTTGAAAACCATGCCAGGGCGCTGCCGTGGCGGAACGAGGTTACGCCGTACCGCGTATGGGTATCGGAAATTATGCTTCAGCAGACCCGGGTAGAGGCGGTAAAGCCGTATTTTGAACGGTTTGTAAAAGCGCTGCCGGATGTGGCGGCATTGGCGGAATGCGAGGAAGACATACTGTTAAAGCTGTGGGAAGGGCTTGGGTATTATAACCGCGTACGCAATATGCAGGCGGCGGCAAAGCAGGTGACGGAAGAGTACGGTGGGAAAATTCCTTCTGAATACGGTCAATTATTAAAGCTAAAGGGAATCGGGCATTATACGGCGGGCGCGATAGCGTCAATCGCGTATGGCGTTCCGGTTCCGGCAGTCGACGGGAATGTGCTGCGCGTTCTATCCAGGGCTGCGGGCGACAACCGGGATATTGGGAAGCCGCAGGTGCGTGCCAATATGGAAGCAGAGCTGGAAAAGGTAATTCCGAAGGGAAGGGCCGGGGCTTATAACCAGGCGTTGATGGAATTAGGCGCAACGGTCTGTGTGCCAAATGGGAAGCCGCTGTGCGCAGACTGCCCCTGGCAGAAATTTTGTATGGCAAAAAAGGAGGGCCTTACAGAAACGCTTCCGGTGAAAAGCAAGCCGGCAAAGCGAAGGATTGAAGAGAGGACGGTATTTTTGGTCCGGGAAGGAGAGCGGATTTGGATCCGAAAACGCCCGGAAAGCGGACTTTTGGCCGGGATGTATGAATTCCCGAGCGAGCCGGGCTACCTGGATAGGAAAGCCGTGATTTCTTATGTAAAAAAACAGAGACTTGTACCGCTTCGGGTAGAGGAGATTTGTGATGCAAAGCATATTTTTTCCCATGTGGAATGGCGGATGAAGGGATATCTGGTGCGGGTAGAGCCGACGGGGCCGGAACATGAGGTTCTGTTTGCAGAGATTTCAGATTTTGGGGAAAAATATCCCATGCCGTCTGCTTTTGCAGCTTATATGAAATATCTGGGGATTACAAAACAGGGAAATGTTTAATGGAAAAAGAGGGAGCCGGTGTGAAAACACCGGCCGTTTCATATGAAAAAGATCTTTAAAAGTGAAGCAACTCACTGGTTACCATAATGAGGAAAATTGTCGTATGTTAATTCTCTTTCATCAGTAAAATCAGTATAATCATGATTTATGAAGCCCATATTTACATAATATGAGAAGTCTGTGATGAAATTGTAAACATTCTGTGAATGCAAAAAAGAGGATTTCTTAAGGATAGGGAGATTTCTTGCACCGCATATGAAAAACGTGTATAATGAAACAAGCTGTTAATAAGGATCAATTTGGAGGAATAACAGATGTATGACAGTATTATAATAGGTTCTGGCGCTGCCGGGAGCACTGTGGCACGTAAGCTGGCGGAGGCCGGTGAAAAGGTTCTGGTATTGGAAAAGCGGCCGCATATCGGAGGAAATTGCTATGACAGACTGGATGCGTATGGGATTTTAATTCATGAATACGGTCCGCATATTTTCCATACAAATGAAGAGGATGTATTCCGATTTTTGTCGGAGTTTACGGACTGGCATCTGTTCGGGCATGAGGTTGTGGCAAACGTGCACGGCGAGCTGCTTCCGATTCCGTTTAATTTGAATACGCTGGCTAAGGTATACGGACAGGAGCAGGCAAAAGAGCTGGAGCAGATTTTAATCGCAGAATATGGAGCGGGAAGCCGTGTTCCGATTATGGAGCTCAAAAAAAGCGCGGAACCTAAGATCCGGGCAATTGCGGATTATGTGTATGAAAATGTGTTTCTGCATTATACGATGAAGCAGTGGGGACAGACGCCGGAGGAAATCGATCCGGAGGTGACGGGCCGTGTGCCGGTTCTGCTTTCCCGTGACAATCGTTATTTTCAGGACAAATACCAGGGGATGCCGAAGGACGGCTATACGGCAATGTTTGAAAGGATGCTTGCACATCCGCGCATCACGGTAAAAACCTCAGCCGACTGCAGGGACTGCATGGAATTTGCAGAGACTGGGGTACTGCTTGAGGGAACGGAATTTACGGGAAATGTGATTTACACCGGGGCGCTGGACGAGCTGTTTGGCTGTGTATATGGGCGTCTGCCATACCGTTCTCTGGATTTTCGGCTTGAGCATTTTGATAAAGAGAGCTTTCAGGGCAGGAGCGTCGTCAACTATACGGTGAGCGAGGAGTTTACCCGGATTACGGAGTTTAAATTTTTGACCGGGCAGCAGGATACGGACGGAACAACCATTGTTCGGGAGTATCCGTTCGCTTATACGGGCGCTAAGGGCGAGATTCCGTATTATGCGATTTTAAATGACAAAAACCGAGGGCTTTACCAGAAATACGCAGATCGGCTGCAATCCCTGAAAAATGTATATTTATTGGGAAGGCTTGCAGAATATAAATATTACAATATAGATGCGATTGTGAAAAAAGCGCTGCAGCTGGCAGGCACGATAAGGAGATAGAAGATGAAATTATTGTCAATAGCAATTCCGTGCTACAACTCGGAAGACTATATGGAGCACTGTATCAAATCCCTGCTTCCCGGCGGGGAGGATGTGGAGATACTGATTGTGGACGACGGGTCAAAGGACATGACGCCGGAAATTGCCGATGCCTATGAGAAGAAATATCCGGGCATTGTGCGTGCAATCCACCAGGAAAACGGCGGGCACGGCGCTGCTGTGAACGCGGGCATTCAACATGCAAAGGGGCTGTATTTTAAGGTGGTAGACAGCGACGACTGGGTGGATTTGGACAGCTATCTGGTAATCCTGGCCAAGCTCAAGGAATTGGCAGGAGGCAGGGAAATGCTCGATATGATGATCAGTAATTTTGTGTACGAAAAAGAGGGCGCAAAGCATAAAAGGGTAATGCGGTATGCTTCCGTGCTGCCGCAGGATCGTGTGTTTGGCTGGGAGGATGTCAGGCGATTCCATAAGGGGCAGTATATACTGATGCATTCCGTGATCTATCGGACACAGCTTTTGCGTGACTGCGGGCTGGAACTGCCGCGGCATACCTTTTATGTGGATAACCTTTTTGTATACCAGCCGCTGCCGCAGGTAAAGCATATGTATTATATGGATGTGGATTTTTATCGGTATTTTATTGGCAGGGAGGATCAGTCCGTCAATGAAAGCGTCATGATTGGCAGGATAGACCAGCAGATAAAAGTGAATAAGATCATGGTGGATTCCTATGATCTGTGGAAAATTCCAAATCGGAAGCTGCGGCATTATATGTTTAATTATCTGGAGATTATTACTGTAATTTCTACAGTGATGCTGATAAGATCGGGAACAAAGGAGAATCTGGAAAAGAAGCGCGAGCTGTGGAGGTATATTAAGCAGCAGGATCTCAGGCTGTTCCACCGTCTGCGGTCAGGGATCATGGGAAATACAATGAATCTGCCGGGAAGAGGGGGAAGGAAAATTTCAATTGCAGCTTATAAGATTTCACAGAAGGTAGTAGGATTTAATTGAGGGCCGGGGAGGGGATGCTCCCCATTCCGGCCTACTTCCAATACCCATAGTAGGTATCGAACAGTTCGTTATTATAATCATCCGCCCCATCCACATTCGAGCTTTTAAATACCGGCGGCTTTTGCCCGCTTTGCACAAGCTTGTCAATTGCCGACGCAATCAGCGCCTGTGCCAGCGCGATTCCAATGGCATCGCTGGTCGGCCCGGTCGGCGTATCCAGCCCCTCGATCCAGAATGCGGCGTCTCCCTTTTTGGCGCCGTTGTCTAACACAACGTCTGCCAGCTCATACAGCTTTTTACCGCTTGCGTGCCGGGAGGAGGTTTGCGTGGAATGCTGCATGGACGTCATGGCAATGACCTTTGCCCCAAGCTTCCTTGCTCCCAGGGCCATTTCTACAGGCACGTTGTTCCGGCCTGAATTGGAAATAATCATAATCGTATCCTTTTCGTCCACCTTGTGCAGCGACAGCATCGCTTCAGCGTAGCCGCTTAAGCGTTCCAGCCAGGTGCTTTTATTCGGCATTTCGTGCAGCATCAGCTCCGGCGGGAGAATAGCCTTTACATAGGCAAGCCCTCCGGCGCGGATGTAAAGCTCCTCTGCAATCATGTGAGAGTGCCCGGAGCCAAAGACATAAAATCTGCCGTCGTTTTGACAGGATTCACAAACCAGCTGCGCGGCCTGTTCCAGGGCCTCCTCCTGTGTATCAATTGTCTTTTGTAAAATTTCTGCGACGTATAGCAGGTATTGCTTTGCGATGGTCATATCAATACTCCTTTCTCTGTAATTCGGCAGCCGCCTGTGCCGTAAGCGCCATCAGCCGTTCGCCCTGCCCCTTTTGAAACGGGCTGCTGAGCGCCTCGTAATAGAAATGATCGTATGCAAATTCATCTGCGAAATACCCCAGGTATCCGTTTGTATATCCGATAAAGTGCATTTGATTTCCCTGCAGCGGATTGGACAGCTCGGAAAACAGCTCGCCGGGTACGCAGACAAACACCTGCCGATTCATTTTTACAAATGTTACGGGTACGGCGCAGGAGGTCATGGCGTAAGGATTCTGTGCCAGCGAAAGGGCAGACTGTGCGCCTTCCCTCCGGGATTCGAGTACGCGCAGCTTGGAGCTGCCGATACCGTCCTGATGGGCCTTTTGCAAGCGCTGTTCGGCTGCCGCTATCTCCTTTTGCGCTTCTTTGATGCTGCCAGGCGGCTTTACGTCCATGCGGAAGACTTTGCGTACAATTGCAAATTCCCGGATTTCTGCGGGGCGGGCGGTTTGCATAAGCCCAAGCAGCTTCTCCTCAAACATATGTCCATAGCGCATCAGCTCCCCGGCGCTGCTTTCCCTGCGGGAAAACCGGGTGGAGATATCGCCGCAGCTTCCGTTTAGGTACATGCACACAGCATAACCGTGCTGCTTCATGCGTGCGGCGACGGCTCCAGGAAAATCTGCGCTCACCCGGACGCTTTCACTGTTTAAGACGGTCGGGTGGCAGGCGTAGTGCAAAAGCATAGCCTTCCTGCCGTCCTCCTGCTCTAAAAATACGGCTGCAATGTCTGAGTTTCCCTTGAAATCCCGGCAGTTGCGGTTGTCTCCGATCTGCGTAAGCGTGCCCCGGGCACAGGATACGGCAGTCTCCTTGCAGCTTTTGAGGGCTTCCTTTAATGCCAGAAGGCTTTTTTGGGCAATATATGCGGTCAGCTTTGGATCTGTTTCAAGAAAGACGTCAAGGGCGGGCTTTAGCAGTCCCTGCCTTGTTTCCAGCACGCCGCCCGGGCCGGAATGCGTGTGGGTTGCGGTAAACAGAAAATTTTCCTGCTTTAAGCGCAGCTGCTCCATGCCTTCTTTTAGCTGGCGGAGGATTACGTCGTCCACTGCGATTAAATCATACGACAGAATGCCGTAGGTTTCGTGTTCTCTTTGATACAGAAAGACCTTTACAAAAAGGTCGTCTAATACCTCTTTTGCAATCCGCGTCCGGGCGTAGCCGGCTAAGCGCACCGGAAGCGTGGGTGTGATGCATTGCTGTGCAAATCCTATTTTCATTGCATTCCTCCTTTGGGACATTCGTCCAGCTGCCGTAATATTTTCATCACGCCGTTATTGTCATTGGAATCAGCGATATGCTTGGCCAGCGCCTTTAAATCGGGATGCCCGTTTGCCATGCAGTAGCTTTCCCCGCAGCTTTTTAACAGCTCCGCATCGTTTAGGTAGTCTCCGAATGCCATGCATTCTTCCGGAGAGATACCGTATTTCTGCTGGATGGCGGTGACGGCAACGCCTTTGTTGACCGTCCGGTTTGCAATGTCAATCCAGCTGTCTCCGGACAGTACGGCAGACAAATGTCCGGCTATTTGTGTAAAATGCCGGATAGCGGATTCGGCCATCCTTTGATCGACAAAGACAGCGATTTTCACAATCGAATCCTGCAATGCGGCCTCGTATAAATCCGGTGTCTGCTGCAAATGGCTGTAATATTGGCGAACCTCCCGGAGAATATGCCCGTCCGCCGGCCGCATATATGCGGAGCGGACGCCGCAGAGGACAGGGGTGGTTCCGCTTATGCGGTCAATCATAGCCAGGCAGCTCTTGATATCCGTTTTTTGCATTTCGTTCAGATAGATGACGTTGTTTTGTTCAAATACGATTCCGCCGTTTTCGGCGGCATAAATCAATTGATTTTGAATGGGGATAAAATCTTTGGCCAGAGTGTAATATTGCCGGCCGCTTGCGATGACGGTTTTGATGGAGGGGTGCATTCTGACCCAGTCCATAAAGTCGGGCGGCTGGTTCTTGTCCGAATCCAGTAGGGTTCCGTCCATATCCAGTGCGACAAGTCTGATATCCATTCTTGCATCTCCTTTCGATTGGGGGTGTGAGGGTTCGCGGCGGGAAGCATGCCGCAAAGCAAAAAGAAACAGATGGAAAAAGGCAGGAGAATTATTTCTCCCGCCATTGCTCTCTGTTCTGATTGGACCATACAACCTGATTGCGGCCTAACTGCTTGGCCTCGTACAGCATGGTGTCTGCCAGCTTTAAATAGTTTTCCAGCTTATCTCCCATCCGGGGAACCAATGTAATACCGCCGATACTGATGGTGACCCATGGGCTTACCGGAGAGTTGTGAGGAATGTGCAGATCCTCGATCGACTGGCGTACTGTTTTCATAAATTCAAAGGCAGGTACCCCCTGATTCCCCATGAATACAGCTACAAATTCCTCTCCGCCGTACCGTGCGAACAAATCGGTGGAACGCTGAAAAAAGGAGGCTGCTTTTTTGGCTACGGCAATAATGACCTCATCTCCTGCCGGATGGCCGAAGGTATCGTTGTACAGCTTGAACTTATCAATGTCAAACATGCAGATCGAGAAGGGGATCTCAAAGCGCTTGGCCTCTTGCCAGCGGGAAACGCTTGCATCCTCATAGTACCGACGGTTGGCGACTCCGGTGAGCTCGTCGATCATGGCCTGTCTTTTGAATTGTATCTGGTAGCGGTAGAGCTGAACATGGGTGTTCACCCGTGCCTTGACAATGCTGGGATTGAAGGGCTTGGTGATGTAGTCAACTGCACCGAGCAAAAGCCCGCGCTCCTCATATTGTGAGTCAGACAGGCTGGTGATGAGAATCACCGGCACATAGCGGGTAGAGTCTATGCTTTTTAGCTTCTGCAGAAGCATAAAGCCGTCCATCTTAGGCAGCACAACGTCCAGCAGAATCAGAGAAAATTCATTTTTGATCGCGGTTTCCATACCTTCCTCTGCAGTGTGGCAGGCAGTGAGCTCATAGTCGTCCTTTAAAATCGAACACAAATATTCACTTTGAACCGCACTGTCATCAATTACTAAAATTTTATCCATAAGAAATCCTTTCTGTTTTGATTTAATTTTGGCCGCGTCTTCCGCCGTTCAGATCCTGTGCTACGTATACGGCTGTCCGGGGCAGATCGTCATTTCCCGTGCGGGCCAGTATGGTAGAAGCGCGTACCCAGCTCCAGCTATTGGGCTCTGCGCCGGATTCATTGGACAGCCTGCGATACTCGAATACCACACAGGGATTCCACCAGCGCAGGCTGCTTTTCAGATTCTGCAAATCCATGGTCTGCAGGTATTCCTCCTGATCGTCCGGGTGGATAAAGTGGCTGGCGTAGATGTTCAGGGCAGCGGTGTAGTTCACATTGTCGCCCAGCACGTCTTTCACATGGCCGAGCTGGGTAACGGTGCGGAAGGTATCCTGTTCCAGATTCACGTAGTAGGTAGAAAAAAACAGGCTGCTTAAGCTGCTGATGATGTACGTCCGATCCTCCAGATCGCGGAGCATTTCCTGGCTCTGGGACATCAGCCCTTCCCGCTGTACCCCTTCCCGGAGCAGGTCGTCAACATCCTTTACGCACAGGGTGACAAAACGGGATTCCCCGTGGCGATCCGGAATGACCTCCAGCAGATTCCAGCGAAAGCCGCTGCCAGCCTTTCGGCGGTAGATCATGGAAAGCGTCTTCTGTTCTCCGGCAGAGGCCTGGCGCAGCTGATCCAGTCGGGTGAAGGTGACAAAGCGCTCTGCATCCTGCCAGTGGACGTTGCCGTCCAGGGCAAATCTGGCCAGCTGCTCGGTAACGGGACCTTCCGCAGGCTGCCAGCCCTCCGGATCGGATTTGAGTATGGTGCATCGGTTGCGATCCAGATCCACGCGGAAAATTTTCCGGTATGTAAAGCCGTCTGTTTCAGTTACAGACGTTAAAAACAGTTCGCGATCATTTGTTTCCACAATTTTTACCTCCGTAATATCAATAGGGCTTCTTCTCTGTTTCGGCAGACAGGACAGGAAAGACGTAAATGTTTGTCACAGTCTAAAAATACGTTCTTATTGTATCATAAACAGGAATGCAAATCAATCGGCCCGTCACAACTATTTTTAAATAAGATAGTTCTGCTTGACAATATACCCTACAGGGGTATATAATGTCTACGAAACAGAGAAAGGGAAGGTATAAAAATGAGCGAAGAACGGGAATGCTGTTCCAGTAAGACAAAGAAACGGTCTGAGCCGGAATACAAGGATCTCATCCACCGCTTAAACCGCATTGAGGGTCAGGTGCGCGGGATTAAGGGAATGGTGGAGCGCGACGCCTACTGTACGGATATTCTGGTGCAGGTAGCGGCTGTGAATGCCGCGTTAAACAGCTTTAACCGTGTGCTTCTGGCGAACCATATGAAAACCTGCGTGATACAGGACATCAAGGAGGGCCGGGAGGAAACGGTAGAGGAGCTTCTCGCCACACTTCAGAAGCTGATGAAATAAAAACAGGAACAGAGGTGATAGTATGCAGCAATACAATGTAACGGGAATGAGCTGCGCCGCCTGCAGCAGCCGCGTGGAAAAGTCGGTCGGAAAGGTGCCGGGCGTGGACTCCTGTTCGGTGAGCCTTCTGACGAACTCCATGGGCGTGGAGGGTACGGCGGACGAGGCGGCCATTATCCGGGCAGTCGAGGAGGCCGGATACGGCGCATCCGTAAAGGGAAAAGAGAAAGGCGGCGCCGGTACGGCCCGGACCGCAGGCGCAGAGGATATGCTAAAGGATACGGAGACGCCGGTGCTAAGGCGCAGGCTGCTTGCCTCCGTGGGCTTTCTTCTGGCGCTGATGTATGTGTCTATGGGACATATGATGTGGGGCTGGCCCCTGCCGGCTGTTTTGGCAGAGAATCATGTGGCCATGGGGCTTTTGCAGCTGCTTTTGACGGGTATCGTTATGGTCATTAACCAGAAATTTTTTATAAGCGGCTTTAAAAGCCTGTTCCGGCTTTCGCCGAATATGGATACGCTTGTGGCGCTTGGCTCGGCGGCGTCCTTCGTGTACAGCACCTATGCGCTGTTTGCGATGACCGACGCGCAGCTCAGGGGAGACGCTTCTGCGGTTATGGCATATATGCATGAGTTTTACTTTGAATCCGCAGCTATGATTTTAACGCTGATTACCGTTGGAAAAATGCTTGAGGCAAGGTCAAAGGGCAGGACAACCGACGCCTTAAAAAGCTTGATCCGGCTTTCGCCGAAGAAAGCAACCATCCTGCAGGACGGCGTAGAAGCCGAGGTCCCCATTGAGCAGGTAAAAAAAGGAGATGTATTCGTCGTACGTCCCGGAGAGCATATTCCGGTGGACGGGGTAGTATTAGAAGGCAGCAGCGCCGTAAATGAAGCGGCCCTGACCGGGGAGAGCATTCCGGCAGATAAGGCCGCGGGGGACCGCGTATCTGCGGCAACGGTCAACCAGTCCGGATTTTTAAAATGCGAGGCAGTCCGGGTGGGTGAGGATACGACGCTTGCGCAGATTATTCAGCTGGTCAGCGATGCGGCGGCGACAAAAGCGCCAATCGCCAAGGTGGCGGATAAGGTTTCGGGTGTTTTTGTTCCGATTGTCATTGGCATTGCAGTCCTTACCACGCTTGTTTGGCTGTTTGCCGGAGCAGGCATCGGCTTTGCGCTGGCTAGGGGGATTTCCGTACTGGTCATCAGCTGTCCGTGCGCCTTAGGGCTTGCCACGCCGGTTGCCATTATGGTAGGAAACGGCATCGGCGCCAAAAACGGAATTATGTTCAAAACGGCGGTTTCTTTGGAAGAGGCCGGGAAAATACAGATTGTGGCGCTGGATAAAACGGGCACAATCACAACAGGAGAGCCGGTTGTTACAGATCTGCTGCCTGCGGAGGGAGTTGCGGAGGAGGCGCTTTTGCGGCTGGCGGCGTCCTTAGAGCAAAAGAGCGAGCATCCTCTGGCGGCCGCGGTTTTAAGCTGTGCAGGGGAGAAAGGCTTAAAACCAGACGAGGTGGAGGATTTTACCGCAGTCGCGGGAAACGGCCTGTCCGCAGCCCTGGGGGGAAAGCGGCTCTGGGGCGGCAATCAGGCCTATATCAGCCGCTTTAGCACGATTCCGCAGAGGCTTTTCGCACAGGCAGAGCGTCTGGCGGAGGAAGGAAAAACGCCGCTGTTTTTTGCGGAGGAGGGGAAATTTGCGGGCATCATTGCCGTAGCGGATGTACCGAAGGAGGAAAGTCCTGCGGCTGTCCGGGAGCTTAAGAACATGGGCATCCGCGTCGTGATGCTGACCGGGGACAACGAGCGTACCGCGAGGGCAATCGGAAGAAAGGCCGGCGTGGACGAGGTTATTGCCGGCGTACTGCCGGAGGGCAAGGAGCAGGTCATCCGCTCCCTCAAAAAGCAGGGCAGGACCGCGATGGTCGGAGACGGCATCAACGATGCGCCTGCTCTGACCAGGGCGGATATCGGAATTGCAATCGGCGCGGGAACGGATATTGCGATTGAGGCGGCGGACGTGGTATTGATGAAGAGCAGGCTAAACGATGTGCCCGCCGCGATTCGCTTGAGCCGGGCGACGCTTAAAAATATCCATGAAAATCTGTTCTGGGCATTTATTTACAATATCATCGGTATTCCGCTTGCAGCCGGAGTCTGGATTCCGATATTTGGCATTCAGCTAAACCCGATGTTTGCGGCAGCGGCAATGAGCTTATCAAGCTTCTGCGTCGTGACCAATGCATTGCGTTTAAATTTGCTGCAGGTTTACAATGCGGCAAAGGATAAAAAAATCAAATCAAACAAGAAAACGGAGGATGTAAAAACCATGGAAAAAACAATGAAAATCGAAGGTATGATGTGCGGACACTGCGAGGCAAGGGTAAAAAAGGCATTAGAAGGCATAGAGGGCGTTACAGAAGCGGCAGTCATCCATGAAAAGGGGACGGCGGTAGTGAGATTAAGCGGCCCCGTTACAGATGAGGCGCTGAAACAGGCTGTGGAAGAGCAGGATTATACGGTAGTTTCCGTAGAATAAACGAGGTGAACTTTTTTGGAACCAAAAATGACCATTATGCTGGTGGAGGACGACGCGGCCCTCTCGGAGGAGATTCGGCAGTTTTTGGAAAAATGGGGGTATCAGGCGGTGATAGCAGAGCGGTTTGATGATATTGTATCGGAGTATTCCGCCTGCCTGCCGCAGCTGATTTTAATGGATATTAATCTTCCCTGTTTTGACGGATTTTACTGGTGCAAAATGATCCGCAGGGTTTCGGATATCCCGATTATTTATATCAGCAGCAGGAATGATGACCGGGACAAAATCATGGCGATTGCCCAGGGCGGGGACGACTATGTGGAAAAGCCGTTCCATCTGGACTTGCTGAGGGCCAAAATCGAAGCGGTTTTAAGAAGGACCTATCAGTATAAGGTGACGGGACGGCAGTACTTAGGGCAGGAAGCTTTTTTTGAGGAGGCCGCCTCTTTGGTGGTGTGCCGCGGCACAAAGCAGACGCTGACGAAATCAGAGTGCAAAATTGTGGCAAAGCTATTGGAGAGAAGGCCGCAGATTGTGACGCGGGAGGAGCTGATGATGGAGCTGTGGAGTACGGATGAATTTGTTTCGGACGGAACGCTGACCACACTGGTGTGCCGGCTTCGGAACAAGCTAAAGAGCGTATGCGGCGATGAGGTAATTGGCACAAAGAAAGGGCAGGGGTATTATATTGCATGACCTATTGGAAAAAAATCAGAAAACAGGCGCTGTTTCTGGGCTTTTTGTGCCTTTCCTATAATCTCTATTTCCTTTTCCTGCTTCCGGAGGTCAACCGCAGTTACCTCTGGTATCTCGATGCGCTGCTGGCGGTGTGCTGCCTGTTTTACGGCGGGGCCGGATATGCTGTTTACAGAGGGAGGCAGGCAAGAAAACAGAAGCTTTTACAGTCTGATACGGTTATCTGCGGGCTCCTTGCGGAGCTTGACGGCTATGAGTCTGCAGGGCATGATAGCTATGAGATTGCAGAGCATGATGTAAGGGTGCTGACCGCACAGCTTGAAAAGCAGCAGGAGCAGAACCGCGATCTGCAGGACTATATTACAAAATGGTGCCATGAGGTGAAGGCTCCGCTGTCTGCAAGCCTTCTGATGGTTCAGAAAATTGAGGACGGAGGGCTGCGCTATTCGCTGCAGGAGCAGTTAGAACGCATCAACATGCAGCTCAACTCCGCGCTGCTAGGCTGCAAGGTACAGGGCAGCCTGTTTGACATTCAGGTAAAGCCGGTAAGCCTTTTGGAGTGTGTGCGGGCCTCTGTCCACAACAATCAGTTTTTCCTGATCAAAAATCATTTTGCGATCAAGATAGATGTGGAGGACGTAAAAATTTATACCGATAAGGGCTGGTTTGTGTATATCCTCGATCAGCTGCTTAGCAATGCCGTGAAATATGCCGTGCAGCCGGCCTCACTTAAGCTGTGGAGTGTGAAGGAGGAAGAGTCGGTATGCCTGTTTGTCGAGGATCACGGCGAGGGGATACGGGCGGAGGATATCCGCAGGATTTTTGAAAAGGGCTACACCGGGAGCAGTCATCACAACGGCCGGTATCAATCAACCGGAATGGGGCTCTATATGACAGCGAAGATTGCAGAGCGGCTTTTGCACGGGATTTCGGTGGAAAGCGAGCCGATGGCATATACCAGATTTGCGGTTCGGGCAAGGCTTGCGGAGGCAGCCCGGTAATTGTAAGATTGCAGCCCGTTTTGTAATGTTTATGTAAGGATTTTTCCCGGCGCATCTTCTATAATAGGCTGCGTAAGGAGGATGAATGACATGAATGAACAAAAAGTAGTTGAAATCAAAAATCTGGTAAAAAATTACGGCACGAGCGGCTTTTGCACGACGGTTTTAAAGGGGATTGATTTGGAGATCCAAAGGAATGACTTTATCGCCATTATGGGGCCGAGCGGTTCGGGAAAGACAACGCTTCTCAATATCCTTTCCACGATTGATAAACCGACGCAGGGAAGGGTCATGCTGGACGGAGTGGATATTACAAAGGTATCCAACCGGGATTTGTCCAAAATCAGGCGGGATAAAATCGGATTTATTTTTCAGGATTACAATCTGCTGGACACCATGACGCTGCAGGATAACATTGCTCTGCCGCTGTCTCTAAACGGCGCGTCGGGCAGGGAATGCATCCAAAAATCAGAGGCGCTTGCCCAGATGTTCGGGCTTAAGGGCCATCTGCGGAAATTTCCGTATCAGCTCTCCGGCGGGCAGAAGCAAAGGGGAGCGGCGTGCCGGGCACTGATTACCAATCCGGAAATTATTTTTGCGGACGAACCGACTGGAGCTCTTGATTCACGGTCCAGTAAGGAGCTCTTGGAGTGCTTAAAAATGGTAAACGACAACGGTCAGGCGACGATTCTGATGGTAACGCACGACGCGTTTTCCGCATCCTATGCAAAGGACGTCTATATTTTAAGCGACGGGCAGATCCAGTGCCGCTTAAGCAAGGGGAAGGACCGCAGGGAATTTTACGATAAAATCATTGATATGCAGGCTTCCATGGGAGGTGATTTTGCATGAGTATGATAAAACTGGCGATGCAGAATTTTAAAAGCAGCTTTAAAAATTATCTGGCGATTATCGTATCGCTGGCGTTTACGATTCTAATCTTCCAGAATTTTCAGAATATCCTCTGCTCGGATCTGTTCGACGTGCTGGATGAGCATAACCGGGAATTTATCGACATACTGGTGCGGGTCGTTTCCTTTGTGCTGGGCTGCTTTATGTTTTTCTTTCTGTGGTATGCGACCAATGTGTTTTTGACCAGGCAGAAAAAGGAAATCGGAATCTATGTATTTATGGGCTTAAGCAATCAGAAAATCGGCAAGCTCTATATGATTGAAACGTCGTTAATCGGACTGTCCGCACTGGT
>CANDKL010000002.1 GCA_947385255.1 uncultured Roseburia sp.
ATTTTCTCGTAGCAGAGGATAACGAGATCAATTCGGAAATTTTGTCTGAGCTTCTGCAGCTGGAGGGGGCGTCCTGTGAAATTACAGAAAACGGCAGGTATGTGCTGGAGCGCTTTGCACAGGCAGAGCCGGAAAGCTTCGACGCCATTCTGATGGATGTTCAGATGCCGGTGATGAATGGCTATGAAGCATCCAGGGCAATCCGGGCATTAAAACGGGAGGATGCAGCCGGGATTCCCATTATCGCCATGACGGCAAATGCGTTTGCAGAGGATGTGAAGGACTCCATGGATGCCGGTATGGATGCCCATGTAGCAAAACCGATTAATATGGATCTGTTAAAGCAGACGTTGAGCCTGTATTTGAAATAAGAGCAGTAAGGAGCTGTTTTATAAAAAGGATTTGGGTAAAAGGAGGAAGATATGAAAAAAAGAAGGAAACAGGCAGCGGCAATTGTAATGGCGGCAGCAATGGCTCTTTTGGCAGCCTCCTGCGGGCAGGAGGATTCCGTTGGCGGGAATCTGGTTATGGATGACAGCACAGAAAAAACGTCAGTGCTTTTGTTTGCACCAATGGAGCGTTCCAGGCCGGATGTCCAGAATGTTGCCAGGACAGCGTTTGACAAGACTGTGATTATGGCGGAGGAGCAGTTGAATGTAAGAGTGGAGTACAACACTTACACGGCGAAGGACTATCAGGAAAAATCCTATGACGATGTGGCGCTTGACCGGATACAGCATGGTATGGATGATTTCTATCTGCTGAATCCGGATGTCCTTCAGAAAATGGGAGAGGAAGGGAGGCTTGCGGATCTGTCTGGCCTTGACTGCGCCAAAAATCTGAGGGAGGTTGTAAAAACTGCGAATACGGTAGATGGGAAGCTGGTCGGGATACCGCAGGAGGTAGTCGTCTACGGGCTGTTTGTAAACAAAGACATGTTTGACCAATATAAGCTGAAGCTGCCGAATACGCCGGAGGAATTTTTAGAATGCTGCAGGGTGTTTAAGGAGCATGGAATAGAAACGCCGGTTGGGGCGAATCGTTGGTGGCTGGAAACCTTTGTTTTTGCGCAGGCATATGCGGAGCTTTATAATGGCGGCGATACAGCGGCTGAAATTGAAGCTTTAAACAGCGGAGAGCGCAAATACAGTGATTATATGCGAGGGGGCTTTGCGTACTTAAAGGAGCTGATGGATCGGGGATATATTGATGCCAAGACCGCTTATACCTATGAAGCCATCGACGGGGAAGGGCCCGATTTTCTGGCGCAGAAAACGCCGATTGTAATGGCATACTGGGGAGCGGCCAATTCGGAAACGGCTTATGGCAAGCCGGATTTTAATATGCAGGTGATCGGATTTCCCAGCGAACGGGGGCAGATGCCGATTGTATCTATGACCGGTATCTCGGCCTTAGCCGGTTCGGAGCGTCTGGAGGAAGTCTTAAATGTCATGGATGTCATGCTTTCAGATGAAGCGCTGCAGGTATACGCAGAAACCAATCAGGTCATATCGCCTTCCAAAAATGTTGAGGTGGACTGCGTTCCGGCATTAAAGCCCTTAAATGATCTGGTAAACGAAGGAACCTATGTGCTTGCCGGCAATGCGGGAATGAAGGTAGAGCAGTGGGGCAATACCTGTCTGATTGTGCGCAAGCTATTGGAGGGCGCGTCTGTCGATGAATGCATGGCGGAATTTGACAGGCTGCAGGAGGAGACGCTGCCATAAATTTTTATAAAAGAGAAAGAGAATTGTCAAGGGGTATTTCACATAAGAAAGCTTTGAAATTGGTTTATACGGTCAGCGGCATTGGCGCACAGCTAATGCCGCTGTTTTACCTGAGAAAGTAGGAAAATTCATCCTTATATGTTAAAATGAAAAACACATGTACATGCATGGGATAGGATATACTTGATTGGAGGAAGATAAAAGTGGCAGGTAGAGAGGTTTGCTTTGTTGTGGATGATGAATATAAAGCATGGATAGAGAATATAAAGAACAGGATAAAACATAGTCAGATAAAGGCTTCTGTTAAGGTAAATTATGAGATGCTCGATTTATATTGGGATATTGGCAGAGACATTGTTGCGAAGCAGAAAAATGCGAAATAGGGAGAGGCGTTTCTTGCAACAATGAGCAAGGATTTACGAAAGACTTTTCCTAATATGTCGGGTTTTTCAGTTCAAAACTTAAAAAGCATACGTTATTGGTACAAATTTTATAATTCTGATAAAAATGGCTTACAGCCTGTAAGCCAAATGGAATTAATTGAAAAAATAATTAAATCTATTCCATGGGGACATAATCAGAGGATTATGTATAAATGTAAAAATATTGCGGAAGCATTGTTTTATGCGCAGAAAACGATGGATAACGGTTGGAGCAGAACTGTTTTAGAACATCAAATAGATAGCGGTCTGTATGACAGACAAGGCAAAGCTATTACCAATTTTCAATTAAAATTGCCAGAGCCGCAGTCTGATTTGGCTGAACAAACATTGAAAAATCCATACAATTTTGACTTTCTGACTTTGACAGAAAAATATGACGAAAAAGAATTAGAAGATGCCCTTATTAATCAAATTACTCAATTTTTATTGGAACTAGGCACAGGTTTTTCGTATCTTGGCAGGTAAATACATTTGCATGTCGGCGAAAGTGATTTCTATATGGATTTGCTTTTTTATCATGTCCGACTTCATTGCTATGTTGTCGTGGAACTGAAAACGGAAAAATTTAAGCCAGAATTTGCGGGTAAATTAAATTTCTATGTCACGGCTGTCAATAAACAGATGAAAACAGAAAAGGATAATCCGACAATTGGAATACTTATATGTAAGGATAAAGATGATGTTGTTGCTGAGTATGCGCTTGATGATATATCACAACCAATTGGGATTGCAGAATATGAATTGACAAAGGTACTTCGTGAGGAATTTAAGAGCAGTTTGCCGACAGTAGAGGAAATAGAAAGTGAACTGTCTGAATAAATTTGCAGATTTTGAAAATACAAGAATTGTTTCACTATGTGACACCTGTTATAAACACATCCATTATGGCGCGGACGCAAAGATTTATTAACTGTTCTTTATTATTAAAGAATAAACCGTTTGAGAGCTGTCAGGCTCGACATTTTGTAAACGGTAGATAGGGCTGAGCAGTGCCGTCTCCAGAAATGCCTGTCTGGAAGCCATTCAGGAGGAAATGCCTGCACAGCAGGTGGTTCCTGTACAGCCCTTTTACAGTTCTAGGAGCAGGCAGAAACCTGCAGAGAAGAAGGACTGGATATTTCTATAAAAGGATTCTCCAGCCATGTAACAGAATCCCATATTCATGCCCATTCCGGCAGGGCTCCTTAAGGCGGTGCAGCATGCTGAATGCGGGGCTTTCTGGATGATCTGCTCCCATGGTCAAAACCTTCCTGCGAACTGCCGGAAGCCTGGTAAGGATGAAGTGAAATAAGACTGGAGCAAATTTGTTTGCATCTGCTACACTGACGGCATAACCAGCGCCACTTGACAGGCTATCGTAAAGGTAAATATCAACATAAGAGGCTTCAGAGCCAGTTCTAAGATGATAACCAGTAACAAGTTCGCTAAATTCAACATCAAGCTTTTTACTCGCCACAAGCCGCAGTGCTTCAGCCAGGGATTGTGCTGCGCGATTAAGCCACAATATTGACACAAGAATGGATTGAGCGATTTTCTCCTTGCGCAGGACTGTTTCAAAGAGATGCCTGCCATTGTTAATGCGTTTGTCGACTATATTAAGGTATCAAAAAAGCAGGTCAAAGGCTTGGCTATCGTATAATCAGATTGATAATTGGTAAACCATCAGAATTTTAGATAGAAAAACGCCTGTCCGTTATTTAAAATCACAACTTTTTTCTTTTTTTCTCCCAATTTTATTTACACCTGTTTTCAAATTTTATATACTCATAACCGCGAAAAAATTTTGAATCAATATACAGGAGAGATGACCATGAGACATTTAACCGAAATCAGATGGCACGGCAGAGGGGGACAGGGCGCCAAGACAGCGGCCCTTTTGCTTGCAGATGTAGCATTTGGCATTGGAAAGCACGTACAGGGCTTCCCGGAATACGGCCCGGAGCGGATGGGTGCGCCGGTTACGGCGTATGACCGAATCAGCGATTCCGAAATCCGCGTACATTCCAATATATACGAGCCGGATTTTGTAGCGGTTGTAGACGATACGCTTCTGCACAGTGTGGACGTAACGGCCGGCCTCAAAAAGGACGGCGCCATTTTGATTAATACAGAAATGAAAAAGGAAGAAATTCTGCCTCTTTTAAAGGGCTTTGAAGGAGCGGTTTTTATTATTGACGCAAGAAGGGTCTGCATGGAAACGCTGGGGAAATACTTCCCGAATATGCCGATGCTTGCGGCGCTTGTGAGAATTTCAAGGGTGATGGAAAGGGACGTGTTTTTCAGGGAAATGGAAAGCTCTCTAAAGCATAAATTTGCGAAAAAGCCGGAGGTATTGGAAGGAAACATGCAGGCGCTTTACAAAGCGTTCGAGGCCGTGGAGCTTGTCAGCCGTCCGGCAGGACGCGTGTCCTCCATGCCGTCTAAGGACAGGGGATATCGTTACACAGCCTCCTTACAGAGCGGTCAGCTGGCGCGTGCGGCAGGGATGCACGCCTGATAGGAGGAAGGAAAAAATGGCATTATCAGCAAAAGAGATCAATGAAACAACCCGGTGGCAGGATATCACGGAGGGCCTGCAGATTTATGAGCCTGCCACGTCAAAGGAATTTATGACAGGAGAATGGCGGACGGAAACGCCCGTTGTGGACTGGGACAAATGCAGGCAGTGCCTGCTTTGCGTGCCGTATTGTCCGGACAGCTCAATTCCGGTACAAGAAGGAAAGCGTTTGGAATTTGATTACGATCACTGCAAGGGCTGTGGGATCTGCGTGGCGGCCTGTCCGTTTGGAGCAATTTCAATGAAGGAGGGCAAATAATATGGCAGTCAGGAAAAGCTTATCCGGCAACGAAGCCGTAGCGTATGCGATGAAACAGATTAACCCGGATGTAATGCCGGCGTTTCCGATTACGCCCTCTACAGAGCTGCCGCAGTTTGTATCCTCTTACATAGCAAATGGAGAAATGGATACGGAGTTTATTCCGGTCGAAAGCGAGCACAGCGCGATGAGCGCGGCAATCGGGGCGGAAGCGGCGGGAGCAAGAACCATGACGGCAACCTCCTCTGCGGGGCTTGCGCTGATGTGGGAGATGCTTTATGTAGCGGCGTCGAACCGTCTGCCGATTGCGCTCGCATTGGTAAACCGTGCCCTTTCCGGGCCGTTAAATATCAACTGTGAGCATTCGGACAGTATGGGGGCAAGGGATTCGGGCTGGATTCAGATTTATGCCGAGGACAATCAGGAGGCGTATGACAATTTCATCCAGGCCTATCGGATTGCGGAGCACAAGGACGTCATGCTGCCGATTATGATCTGCCAGGACGGTTTTATCATCAGCCACGGCGTTTCCAATATAGAGCTGTTGGAGGATGAAACGGTAAAAGCCTTCGTCGGCGCATACCATCCGAAGCATTATCTTTTAAATGCAGACGAGCCGATGGCCGTCGGACCGTACGCGGTTTCCTGCTACGGTATGGAAGCAAAGCGTGCGCAGGCGCAGGGCATGATGCATGCAAAGCAGGTAATTTTAGACGTAGCGGAGGAATTTGAAAAAATATCCGGCAGGAAATACGGCTTTTATGAGGGCTATCAGCTTGAGGACGCCGAATATGCCATCGTGGCCATCGGTTCTGCCTGCGGTACGACAAAGGATGCGGTTGACGAGCTCAGAAAAGCCGGGAAAAGGGTGGGGCTTTTAAAGGTGCGCGTATTCCGCCCGTTCCCGGGAAAGGAGCTGGCAGACGCATTGAAAGGCTGCAAGGCGATTGCAGTCATGGATCGCTGCGAAAGCTTCAGTGCAAACGGCGGCCCTTTGGCAGCAGAGCTTTCGGCAGCATTATTCCAGGCAAAAAGCCAGGCGGAGGTAATAAAGATCGTCTACGGCTTAAACGGCAGGGATTATACGGTAACAGAGGCAAAGCAGCTTTTTGCGGATTTAGAAGAAATTGCGGCAAACGGCCGTCAGGAAACGGAAGAATACCGCTACATCGGCCTGCGGGAATAGGAGGTGCCGGAATATGAGTCAGAATAGTTTTAAGGAAATACCCGCCGGGCATACCTCTATGCCATTCGGCAGTTATAAGGAAATTCAGGAAAGGCCGGATCGTCTGGCGCCGGGGCACAGGCTGTGTGCCGGCTGCGGCGGCACGATAGCGGTCCGAAATGTTTTAAAGGCGCTGCACCCGGGAGATAAGGCTGTAGTCGGCAACGCGACCGGATGCCTGGAGGTATCGACATTTACCTATCCGTATACGGCCTATGAGGACAGCTACATCCACAATGCATTTGAAAATGCAGGCGCGACCTTAAGCGGCGTGGAAACGGCTTATCACGCGCTTAAGAAAAAAGGCAGGATCAAAGAGGAGTATAAATTTATCACATTTGGCGGCGACGGCGGTACCTACGATATCGGATTCCAGTCCCTCTCCGGCGCAATGGAACGCGGACACGATATGGTGTATGTCTGCTACGACAACGGCGCCTATATGAATACCGGCATCCAGCGATCCTCGGCAACGCCGATGTATGCGGATACCACGACGACGCCGGTTGGCAAGAAATCAAACGGTAAGCCCCAGGGCAGGAAGGATCTGGCTGCGATTATGGCGGCGCACAATATCCCGTATGTCGCGCAGACGACCTTTATCGGAAACATGATGGATTTGTACCAAAAATCCGAAAAAGCCATTTACACCAAAGGCCCGGCGTTTTTAAATATCATGGCGCCCTGCCCGAGAGGCTGGCGGTACGATGCGCCGGAGATCATCCGGATTTGCAAAATGGCGGTAGAAACGTGCTATTGGCCGTTGTTTGAGGTGACAGACGGAACGTGGAAGCTTTCTTACCGGCCGAAGGAGAAGCTGCCCTTAGAGGAGTTTTTAAAGCTGCAGGGCAGGTTTAAGCATCTGTTTTTGCCGGGAAATGAGTATTTGATAGAGGCGTTTCAGGCAGAGGTGGACAGAAGATGGGAGGAGCTTTTGCAGCGGTGCGGGCTGTAAATGGAAAATGAAATGTCTGCTTGATCCAGCTTCGTGAAACAACTCTGGGAGGAAAAAGAACCCCCTTGAACTTTTGAACTGCTTATGGTATTCTTTAGATAGAAAGAAGCGCCTGCTGGTAACAGGCGCCCCATAGGAGCCCCACTCCAAAGGTGGAGTTTCCCAAGCGGACTGTTTACCTCTCAGTGAGAGGCGCCCATCCTGGTTGCAACAGGGTGGGCATTATTTTTTTCGCTTGTGATCCTTGTCTCTGTCGAGAAAGGCAAGCAACGCTATAACAAAACTACCGAAGGCAATCAGCAAGCCGATTATCCCTATAAATATCAAAATGATATCCGCAGATGTCATTGGCGCCACCTCCCTTCCTATGTATTCCGGCACACCAAAGGCGTCCTTTAGGAAGCCGGTCATTGGCTTGGGAGGCTGCCACCCCTGTCATGGGTTCCATGAATGGATTCTACCATATTCCAACAGGAATTTCAACTGCCTCCACTTTTGAGGTAATGAAAGTACAAACCCATTTTCTGAGTGTCATTTTAGTGTCACGGGGCAAAAAGAAAAACCGGAAAACCCTTATTTTACAGGCTTTCCAGTCTAAATACCTTGTCACTGAGCTCTCTCCAAAAAAGAAGGATCCCGGAATAGTTTCTCCATACGGAGTGCAACCGCCAGTGAAACCACGCCGGAGAACAGGACAACGGCATACTCAAACCCACTGCAAAGTTCAAACAGGATACCGTACCATGCCGTGCCTAAAGGCTGTGCGCACATAGATACGGAAAGGATAACGGCAATCACCTTCCCAATTAGATTCTGAGGAGTTTCCGTCTGGATAAAAGACATCATCTGTACGGTAAAAACAGTGGAGCATACCATAATCAAAAAGCAGCAAACCGTTAAAACCATATAGTTGACCATTCCAGAGGGGCAAAGCATCAGTGTGATGCCAATCGGGAGCACTCCTGCGGCTCCTGCGAGGATCAGCCGGCCTGATTTTTGGAGGGAGAGCCTGTTTCCCAGAATGCCCGCCAGGATGCCTCCCGCAAGCCCTCCCGCAGCCAGCGCCCCTTCCGCAAATCCGTAAAGCCGGTTTGCAAACGCCGCCTCCAGCGCAAAGACCTCCGTGATAAGATACGGCAGGGCAACCATAATCATAGCAGAAAGAAACAGGTTGATCCCGCAGACGGCAAGCAGAATCCGGCCGATCACCGGCTTATCAGTCCGGATGAACCGAATGCTTTCCGCAAAATCCGTTCGGATTGTTTTTCCGATGCTCCCTTCAAAGGCCTGCTTTTGGAAGGGGATCTGAATAAACAGCTCCATAACGGCAGAGAGAAAAAAGCATGCCATGCAGGTCCACAATACAGGCTTTAACCCATAGGCGCTGTATAAAATCCCGCCAATGACAGGGCCTGTCAGGGAAGAAAAAGAGCTTATCGTATTAATGACCGAGTTCGCTGCCATAAAATGGCCCGGATCGGTCAGGGCCGGTATGCTTGCCTGTACAGACGGCTGGTATGCGCCTGCGATGCCGTATAAAAGCATCAGTGTAACCGTCAAAAGCAGGGTAAGGTTTACGCCCTCCATCAGCAGCGTAAACGCCAGGATTACCGCTGCCGTAAAAAAATCCAGCAGGACCATAACGTTTCTTTTGTTTACCCGATCCGCAATGATGCCGCCTACGGGCGACAGCAGGACGGCAGGAATAAAAGCGCAGGCAGTCACTGTTCCGTAAAGCGCCGATGAGCCGGTAAGGTTTAGCAGGTACAGCGGCAGTGCAAACCGCAGCGCGGCATTTCCGAACAGGGAAATAATCTGTCCGATGACAACTAAAGTAAAATTTTTGGAAAATAATTTTTGGTTCATCTGAAATCCTCCGTTTTTTTTGAAAAGGTTGAAAAATGCAATTTAATTCATACCGGACGACGGTATGTATTTGCTGAAAAGAATTCTGCCCCTGTTTTGGAGCAGATTTTTATTTGTTTCTTTGATAAATGGCAGTCAGCTCCTGGATTCTCTCTGACATGCTTTCGTCTAAAATATCCAGGCCAAAGCTTTTTAGCATCTGTCCCAATAACGCAAACTTACGGAAGGTTTCTTCCTCCGTGCTGTCGAAGATCATGGGATTCATCCAGACATTTGCCGCAAGCAGAATCAGCTCTGCCAGCTGCTCCGGATAATCCGTCTGGATGGAACCGTCTGCGATACCCTGCCGGATGATCGGCAAAATGTAGTTCGGGGCGGTGTCCTTGATGGTTTCGTGTAAAATACTGAACACAAGCCGGGGATTGTTGTTGAAATCCGGGGCTGCCGTAAAGAGATCGTTTTGTACAGGGTCATTAAGGGACGCTGCAAAAAGCAGCTTTAGCTTCTCCTTTCCGCCCAGATCCGTTCGATCGCGGATGGAGGCAAGCAGTTTGTTGGAATCGGCAGTCATCCGATCGGTCACAGCGATCAGAATGTCCTCTTTGGATTTAAAATGATGGTAGATAGCGCCCTTGCTAAGCCCTCCCAGGTGGTCGATGATGTCCTGGATGGAGGTGCGTTCGTAGCCCTTTTTCATAAAAAGGCGGAAGGCAACATCTAAGATTAAATTGACGGTTTCTTCCGGGTGTTTGTTTCTGGCCATGGGATACCCTCTTTGTAACATACTGTTGGTATGTTTGATAATAACATACTGACGGTATGTTTGTCAAGCAATCATATTAAAATTTTCGCATCTTCGCCGTGTAGTGAACTTTCAATGGGCGGATTCTGTAACAGTGAAACGGAAAAGCGGAACTTATTTTGTAGTTCTGTTTAATCGTTTTTTTAATGCTTTGACGGTATCCAGTAAGTAAAGCTGCTCATCTTCGGACAATTCTTTTGCTACTTCATAAAGCTCAGCCAGTATTTTAGCGCTTTGGGAGCTTTCGTTTGTTTCTTCCATTTCTCCAATGCCTTGGGTAAGCCATGTTTTGTTAATTTTAAGTGTTTGACATATAGCGTTGATTACAATGGTTTGAGGATTTGTTTTATTTTTTTCCAGGTTAAAAATAACACCCCGTGATACGCCGATCGTCTCGGCGAGGGAATCTTGTGTGTAACCTCTTTTTTTTCGTGCATAGTTTAAGCGTTCACCTAAAGTTTTCATTCTGATCACCTCAAAAATTAATTTTATGATTTGCGTTTGGTATAAGGATATTTTGAGTCATATATACGATCGAAGAGTAAAAAATGTTCCTGTGGAAAATTATATCTTACTGCAAATTCATTGTCAATGATTAAAAGCGTTGACAATGAATAAACTTATCGACAAAAAGCACTGACGATGAAAAAGATTGATGTTATAATTCACTAAAAGATCATCATAAAAGGAGGGGAAGGTAGTATTGATGACGGAAATTTGTTTTACTAAGAAGGTAAATACATTAGATGAAATTATTGGAAACACAGCAGAGCTTCCAATAGAAAGCCAATATCAGATATTAATGATGGCAAAAGCGATGCAGCATACACGGAACTATATGCTGGGGCATAGTACAGAGAAATATATGGTTCATAAGGGGAGTAATAGGGAGGATACAGAGAAGTAGATGCAGAAGTGTTACGGATTGGGTATTAGAGAAAGTTTTATTCTTCAATTCTTGGATTCCCGGAACAGCTTCTTCACCCTCCCCTGAGGATGTCCAAAAAAGTGAAGCATGGAATCATAACAGCTTGAGGTAAGTGCAAGGTCACGCATTATGGAAGTGATGCCAAGTTTATCCAAACGGAGCATAAGCCTTGTGATGATGATTACAAACCAGCGGAAAGCAGCTTTACGAGAAAAACAGGGTTCAAAATGTCATAAAATCTTTTCAATAATATTTAGCATAGTCGTATGGTCATCCGCTAGAAAGTATGGTAAACTCATACATGGAATAACTCTTCTGGTGGTTTGTATCTTTCTTAAGTATGGTACCTTAAAGATGCTACAAATCCATACAGAAGGGTTATTTTTTTCGAAAACTTTTTGCTCACAAGTTTTTGATATGTTAGTTTTAAATTCGGAAATGCCTTATTGAATGGAACTGTTAAATATATAGAGGGGATGTGGAGAATAAAAACAGTAAGCTGGAATCTGATTTTCTAAATTAGAACAAGTAGAGGAGGTAAAAATCTTGAAAAAAGCTAAAAAAATATATTCGATAATGGTAATAATAGGTATCATGTTATTTAATGCTATAATACCGTCTATACAGGTGTACGCAGCAAACCCATTTTCAAGGGGACAGTGTACATGGTGGGCATACCAGAGATGGACACAGTTATTGGGATATGAACCTAAAGTGATTTCTGGAAATGCGGGTGGATGGTATGACAATTGTATCAGTAGAGGCTATTCAAGGGGATTGCAGCCTCAAAAGGGAGCAATTGTATGTTGGAATAATGGTTTTGGAGATGATACGGGTCATGTTGCAATTGTTGAAGAAGTATATTCGGATCATATTGCTATTTCAGAATATAATTGGTCTGTTAGTAAAGGGTATAGTACAGCAAATGTATATTTCAATAATGCAAATCGAAGTAGTGCATCAAAACCAAATAGACGTTTAATGGGTTATATTTATTTACCTGGTTCGATTGTTCCATCGCCAGAGCAAGAACCCTTCCGCAGCTGTGTAGACTCTGCTCCCGCAGACGGCACGACGTACCACAACGCTTCCGATATAATCTCCTTGGACGGCTGGGCGCTTACCACATATGGGAACGGCGAGGGCGTGACATGCATCAATCTCTGTATAAACGGTGCTGACAGAGTTGGCTGCGAGAGGCACCAGCGGAAGGAGGTTGCCGATACGTTTCCTGATTATCCGAACGGCGTAAACTCAGGATTTCGCGTTAGTTTTCGTGCCGATCTTTTGACCCCGGGGGCAAATACCCTGTCGTTTAGGGCATATGCGACCAATACGAACCGGAATGACATTTTGATTGGCGATTTTGGCTCCTATACTGTTTACTACACTCCTGGTGAGGTTCCCATGGGCTATGTAGACGTGGCGAAGGGAGGAAAAGGCAGCATAGAGGTGGCGGGCTGGTCATTTGACAGGGATGATATATCGAAGCAGGTTACGGTCCAAGTGTATGCCGATGGCCCGATGGGAACAGGGAAGCTGCTTGCCTCCTTTCCGGCAGACAATTATTACAGCGGAGTAGATAAAGTGTATGGATGTGGGGAGTACCATGGATTTGAAAAGGTAATCACCACGGACCTGGTCGGAAGCCACACGTTATATTTTTATGGTCTTGACATAAATGGGGAGAACCACGGTATGATTGGCAGCCGTACGGTGAACGTCGAGAAAAATGAGGTTCCCATGGGCTGGGTAGATGTGGCGGAGGGAAGGAAAGGCAGTATAGAGGTGGCGGGCTGGTCATTTGACAGGGATGACATATCGAAACAGGTTACAGTCCAAGTGTATGCCGACGGCCCGATGGGAACGGGGAAGCTGCTTGCCTCCTTTCCGGCAGACAATTATTACGATGGTGTAGATCGGGCGCATGGATGTGGGAAGTACCATGGGTTTGAAAAGGTAATCGCCACAGACCTGGTCGGAAGCCACACGTTATATTTTTATGGCCTTGACTTGAATGGGGAAAACCATGGGATGATTGGCAGCCGTACGGTGAACATCGAGAAAAATGAGGTTCCCATGGGCTGGGTAGACGTGGCGAAGGGAGGGACTGACTGTATCGAAGTGGCGGGCTGGTCATTTGACAGGGATGACATATCGAAACAGGTTACGGTTCAAGTATATGCCGACGGCCCGATGGGGACGGGGAAGCTGCTTGCCTCCTTTCCGGCAGACAATTATTACGATGGTGTAGATCAGGCGCATGGATGTGGGAAGTACCATGGGTTTGAAAAGGTAATCACCACAGACCTGGCCGGAAGCCACACGTTGTATTTTTATGGCCTTGACTTGGATGGGGACAGCCATGGGATGATTGGCAGCCGTACGGTAGAAATCAGGCGGGGGAGCGCACCGCAGGGGGAATTGGACTCTGTGGAATCGGAAAAGCCGGGGACCGTTATGGTATATGGCTGGGCTGTTGACATGGATGACAAATCTGCGCCTGTGGATATCCACGTATACATAGGGGGAGATGCGGGCTCTGGCGCCAGGTGCCAGATCATTAAGGCGGACAGGGAGAGGCCGGATGTGGAGGAAGCCATCTCGGGCATAGGGAAAAACCATGGCTTCCGGCATGAGCTCCCTACGGATCTGACAAGCCCCCAGGAGGTTTATGTGTATGCCATCGACCGTGGAAGCCGCCAGGGAAATGTGCTGTTAGGCCACAAGAGCGTGACGATTGGAGAGCCAAAAGAAGAACCCCATATCCATGAATATACAGAGGAGATCATAAAGCCAGCCACCTGTGCCAGCCCGGGGGAGAAGAAATATACCTGCGCCTGCGGGGGATCTTATATAGAGGCCATAGACAGGCTTCCCCATACAGTTGTGGAGGATAGGGGACAGGAGGCAACCTGTGACAGGGACGGGCTTACGGAAGGGAGCCATTGCTCCGTCTGCGGCGAAATTATCACTGCCCAGCAGATAATTGAAAGGCTGAACCATAGGAACACCGCCATAAGGGGCCAAAAGGACGCTACCTGCGTCAGCACAGGCTATACGGGGGACACGTACTGTGAGGACTGTGGGGCGAAGCTTGCGGATGGGGAATACACCAAACGGCTGGAGCATACCATAGGCGAGGAGGCTGTCCTGAAAAAGGCCACAGAATCAGAGGCAGGCATCATCATTTATACCTGTGAGGTATGCAATATGATGGGCTTTCGGATCGTTCCTGCCATAGGGGCTGAGCAGTTAAAGGAGGATCAGAGCCATAACCACGAATATATTGTGGAAACCGTGAAAGCCCCCACCTATAACAGTCCGGGGGAGGAAGTCCATGTGTGCGCCTGCGGGGAATATTTTGCAATGCCCATACAGATGGGCGGCACGCAGGAAGCAAAGTATAAAATTACATACCATTTGGACGGGGGTGTAAACGATGCGTTAAACCCGCAGGAATACACCCAGTTTATGCGTTTGATTGGATGTGTATTGAATGTGGTGTAAACGATGCGTTAAACCCGCAGGAATACACCGGGGGGACACAGGTCACCCTGCGCAGCCCGAGCCGTGAAGGATATACATTCCAAGGATGGTATACGGAGGACACATTTGAAAATGAGGTTGCCGGCATAGAAGAAGGAAGCACAGGGGATAAGGATTTTTATGCAAAATGGCAGGAAGAAGAAAAGCCTGGCACGAAGCCGGAGAAAGTTACAGGCATCCGGCTTGACACTGCCTCCAAATTATTGATACGGGGGGAATCCTTCACATTGAGGGCAATGGCGGAGCCTTCTTCCATCCCCGTCGGAGACTTAATCTGGGAATCCTCTGATGCCGGGGTGGCAGCTGTGGACGGGGGCGGCACTGTTACGGCACAAAATCCAGGAACCGCCATGATTACGGTAAGCGTCAGGGACAGCGGCAGCGTCCAGGCAGCCTGCACGGTTACTGTTCCTTACAGCATCACTTACAAGCTGAACCGGGGGAGCAACAGTGAGGGCAATCCCTCCTATTACTACAATCAGACGGTAGCATTGAAAAACCCTGCCCGTAAAGGCTATACCTTCGGCGGCTGGTACACTGACAGCAAATACAGGAAAAAAGTGACGTATATTCCTGGAACCGCTGGGGAAGATATCACCTTATATGCGAAATGGGACAAAGTTGCGGTTAAGAAGGCCGCCATTCGGAAAATAGTCAATAGATCCAGGGGAAAAGCAAAAATAACCCTTGCCAAAGTACCGGGTGCAAAGGGCTACAAGGTTTTATATTCCACAGACAAGAAGCTGAAAAAAGGCGTAAAGGCCGTTACGGCAAAGAGCGCAGGCATTACCCTTCCCAAGCTGAAAAAGGGAAAGAGGTACTATGTGAAGGCATGCGCTTACAAGTTGGATTCTCAGGGCAGTAAAGTATATGGGAAATATAGTAATGTTAAGGAAATAAAGATAAAGAGATAGCCGGAATATTTGGTAAATTGTTTTTAAGGGATGAATGGAAAAATCCCTGGGAGGGAAACGAACCCCCTTGAACTTTTGAACTGCTTATGGTATTCTTTAGGTAAAGAAGAACGCCTGTTCCAACAGACGTCCCATAGGAGCTGCCGGTAGACGGTTAGCCCAACATATGATTAGCAAAATAGCTGCTCAGTTTGTCAGACCGGGGCGGCTATTTTTGTGTCTTGTTACTATCTTTACCAAAGATGTATCCGATCCCGAAGCTTGTGAAATGCAGTTCTTCGCAGGAGGGAGACAGTATTTGCCGAAAATCAGCCCGGAGCAGAATTCCCGTCAGTCCGCTGACCTTTAAAAAACGCCGGTTCTTAGCGCGTGGCGATTGCCTGCAATCGTCACACGCTTAGTACCGCTGCGTTTTTTTGAGCGCAAGTGCGTCAGAGGACTGACGGGAATTCTGCTCCGGGCGTGGCTTTTGGAAAACCCCTTTCCCCACCGCATGAAAAGTAACCAGCTACATATCAGATTGAAAGACATTTTAACCATATGATTGAAGGATTATCAATTATGTGCTAGAATATTTTTCGGACAGAAGAAAGGGTGTGACACATTGAGGATCCTATTAGGAAATTTTTTGTATTGGCGCGTCAAAAAGATATCCGTATTTGCTCTGTGTATCGGATGCGCTGCCGCTGTCATGATGGCGCTGGATTTGGCGAATGGCACGATGCTTTTGATAGCTGGGCTGATTGCATATGATGCCATGATACATTTGCCCTATGTGAAAAATACATTTTGTGAGGCCGTTGTGCAGGACCAGGGAGACGCGTTCTGTATCAGATACGCACCAAAGGGGATTATGCAGAAAATGTTCTTTGGCAGAGGAAAAGAAACTGTGATTGCCAAAAAAGAGATTCGGGATGTCCGGATCAAAGAAATGTGGTACGGCGGGAGATGGTTTCAAAGGATCGGATACCGGCTGATTGTGAAAGCGGATCAAAATTATAAATTTGATTCCGTATTTTTGGGAAATGAAAAGACTCTGGGGGACTGCGGTTTAAAGGAGCTTAAGAGAATGTTTTCCGGCACACAATAGAAACGCGCTCTAAAAGGAAAGGGTATATACAATGGAACTGATACTGCACAAAGGCCGTCCCCAAAACGCCGAAGGGCGGCTGGAAAAGGAAATGAAGGTTTACGATTTGCTGGATAGCCTCGGTATAGAATACGGCAGGATAGATCATGCTCCTGCCATGACAATGGAGGCGTGTCTGGAAATTGACAAAGCGTTACATGCGGTCATCTGCAAAAATCTTTTTTTGTGCAACCGGCAGAAGACGCAGTTTTATCTTCTGATGATTCCGGGGGATAAAACATTTCATACAAAGGAGATTTCTTCTCAGATTGGAAGCGCCAGGCTGTCCTTTGCGGATGCGTCGTTTATGGAAGAATTTTTAAATATCACGCCCGGTTCCGTGAGCGTTATGGGGCTGATAAACGACACGCAGAACCGGGTACGGCTGCTGGTGGATGAGGATGTGCCGAAAGGAGAATATATCGGCTGCCATCCCTGTGTCAATACGTCCAGCCTGCGGCTTCGGACAAAGGATGTGTTCGGAGCATTTTTAAAGGCCGTGCATCACGACATGACCATCGTCCGCTTAAGCGGTGACGCATCAAGCGGCTCTCATTTGGAGCAGAAGGATCTGAGACTATGAAACGCATTTCACTAGAAGATCTCATCCGGGAAAGCAAGACTGCCGCCTACCCGGAGCAATACCGCTATATCTGCGGCAAAATAGAGACCGGTCAGATAAAGCCGGTCAAAAATTCTCCTTTAAACGGCAAAGCCCCCGCTCTTCACACCCGGTACTGGCTGACAGAGCAAGAGCCGGATGATACGAAGCAGCTTCTGGAAGAGCTGCAGTTTCAGCTGTCGCCGCTGATTCGGACCGATTACTACTTAGGCCATCCGGATAGTTACCGGAAGGAGAGAAAATGGGTCGTGCTGTTAAGCCGGTATTTGAAGGAAGAGGGGCAAAAGCATCCGGAGCCGGTTTCGATGAATGAACGGAGCTTTCAAATCTGGGGCCGTGAAAAATTTCTGCAGCGGGAGCAGGGGAAGAAAATTTTGGCGCATTGCGGTATTGCGGCAGAGCAGCTTTCTATCTATAAGACAACGGAACCCCTGGCTTACTATTCCGCTTCTAAGCAGATTCCGCAGACGGTGCTGATATTAGAAAATAAAGACACCTTTTACAGTATGAGAAGATATCTGCTCTCCGGCAGGCAGAGCATGTTCGGAGAGGAAATCGGAACGGTTATTTACGGCGCGGGAAAAGGCATTCTGCGTTCCTTTTCGGATTTCCGCTTTTGTGTAGAGCCTCATGTCAACGACACTGAGAACCGGATTTTATACTTTGGGGATTTGGATTATGAAGGGATAGGGATTTATGAACGGCTGCACGGACTGTTTTGCGCAGAGCATGAAATTCGGCCCTTTGTCGGAGCCTATGAGGCAATGCTGAAAAAGGCAGAAGGGTATGGGATGGATTTTTTGCCGGAAATGAGCGAAAAGCAGAATCAGAATCTGTCCGGAACATTTTATTCGTATTTTTCCGGGCAAATGAAGGAGCGGATGGAGCGGATTCTCTGTGCCGGAAGGTATCTTCCGCAGGAGATTTTGACGGTCGGGGATATCATTGGATTTTAACAGGAGCCACGCATGCAATACGAATTTTTAAAACAATTTCCCAAGCGGATGAAGCACGTCGGCCGCTATGTCCTTTTGTTTGCAAACAGCAGCCAAAAGGCTATTTGGAAGCAGTACGGCTTTCAAAAGACGGATGAGCAGATGACGGTTCTCTTTGCCATACTGCTCTACGTCATGGAGCAGTCCTTAAAGGACGAGCATTGCACGGCAGACGATATCGGCGCTTATCTGGACAGCTTAAATGTTCTTTATTTTCACAAAAATATGGGCTACATGGATTGCCGGACGCTTGGCGACTATATTTTGAATGTCATTCTTTCCAATGAGGGAAAGGCCATGTACTTCGAGGGCTATGATTTTGCGGCGCAGGAATACCGGTCTATGCATGTAAGCTATGTGGCAAACCGGATTGTCTACGTGGATTCCGAGGTGCGCAGGACCTCTTATTATCTGACTGAGGACGGGTACAATCTGATCCTGTCTACGATGGAAATTGAGGACAACCTGCGTTTTGACGTGCACGAGATGATTTTCCGGATGCATCTGGAAAAGCAAAGCTACGACAAAGCGGTGGACGACATTAAAAATGTATTTAACCTGCTGCGCATCCAGCTGCAGAGGATCAAGGAGGCCATGGGTAAGATCCGCAGAAATGCGCTCAGCTATTCCGTGGCGGAATATGAAGCGGTGCTGGAGGGGAATTTGGCGACTATCAGCGACACTAAGCAGAAGTTTTTGGACTACCGCGCGCTCGTTCAAAAGCGGGTGAAGGAGCTGGAGGACATGGACTTACATGTGGGAAGGCTGAGCAGTAAGGAAGAGGACAAGCTGAAAAATTTAGGCATCATTGAGTACTATCTCAACCGCACCATTGACGAGCACCAGAAGATATTAAGCAGCCATTTTGATTTGAAATCCCTGTATACGCATGAGCTGGAGCTGCTGGCGCAGATGTCCTACATTCGCAGGTTTTCGATCCGGAGCGAGCTGTACGAAAAAATTTTGGAGCAGCCGGAGGCGCTTAGCCGTCTGGATTTATTTTTACGCCCGCTGTTTTCCAATGAGCCAGAGAAGGTTTACAACCTGAAAAAGGCGATGGAGCTGCAGCGGCCCATCCGAAAAAAAGCGGCGGCGGAGGAAGAGGAGCATCTGGAATTTGGCGACGAGGAGTGGATGCGGCAGGAGGAACGGCGGCAGCAGGAAAAGCTGGCGAAGTACGAACGGAGCTTAAGCCTTCTTTTGCAGAAGGCGGCGGAGGCTGCGGGCGGCAGGATTTCCCTGGAGGAAATCAAAGAGGGGCTTTTGGAGCAGCCGGAGGAGGTATCTGTGCTCATACCGAATGTACAGATATTTAAGGAAATTATGGTGGAGCTTTTAAAAAATCAGACGGTGGATCTGCGGAAGCTGAAAAAGGAACGGCGCGAATATTTAAGCGAAGGGACGGGCGGCTTTCAGCTGAACGAAATGCTGCTGTCGCTGGATGAGGCGATGGGGCTTGGGCTGCGGGAGCTTTCGGTTTACCGGATAGAGGACGGAAGGGTGGTTTCATTTGAATATAAAGAGGATGGCATACAAAAACGTATCTGCTGCTCTAATGTACAGATTTGCATCCGGCGGGAGGATTGAAAGTGGCATATGAAATAGAAGAGATCCGTACAGGACAGGAGATTTTTTATTATTTGTTGAAGCATCATGAATTGGGCGAGGAGGATAGGGAGTCCTTATACCGCGCTTATGCGGAAAACGAGCAGATTCAGAATCTGGTCAAATCGCAGGGCGAGCTGGCGGAGTGCGAGGTGGAACGCTATGGAAACGTGATTTATTTGATTCCAAAGGAGGACAATTCCTTTCTGGGCTTTTCCAAGGCGCAGTTAAAGCAGGCGCTCTGCAAATCGACTGGGACAGATAAGGATTATTATCTTTCCCAGTTTGTGATTTTAACGCTTTTGGTGGAGTTTTACGACGGACAGGGGGCGACAAGCAAGACCAGGGACTACATGCGGGCCGGGGAGCTGCAGAACTGTATTTCCGAGCGGTTAAAGGAAGGGCGGGAGCGCTTTGGCGAGGAGGAGCAGGAGGACGCGGGCATTGCTTTTTCCAATATGGCGGAGGCGTACGAGGCGCTCAAATCCGACGAGCGGGGGACGCGGACGAAGACCACGAAGGAGGGCTTTCTGTACCATATATTAAATTTCCTGCAAAAGCAGGGACTGGTGGAGTATGTGGAAGCGGATGAGATGATCAAGACGACGAAGAAGCTAGACAATTTTATGGACTGGAATCTGTTAAACCAGAATCATTTTCAGAGGATCAAACGCGTGCTGGAGGGACGGGATGAGTAAAATTAACGCAATACGCCTGATTAATCTAAATTACAATAACAATGCGATCCGCGTCAGCGACGAGACGTTTTTGCTGAACGCAAAAAGCACGCTGCTTTCTCTGCGCAACGGCGGCGGCAAGTCGGTTCTGGTGCAGATGGTGATGGCGCCGTTTGTGCACAGGCGTTATCAGAATGCCAAGGACCGTCCGTTTGCATCGTATTTTACCGGCAGTAAGCCGACATTTATCCTGGTGGAATGGAGACTGGACGGCGGCGCGGGCTATGTGCTCACCGGAATGATGGTAAGAAGGAGCCAGGAGCTTTTGGAGGACCGGACAGACGAGCTGGAAATGGTGAATTTTATTGCGGAATATAAGCGGCAGTGCCTGCAGGATCTTGCGCATTTTCCGGTCGTAGAGCGGACAAAAAAATCGGTTGTGTTAAAGGGCTTTGCCGAGTGTAAGCAGCTGTTTGAGGGCTGGAAAAAGGATCGGGGCGTGCCGTTTTTTTATTATGACATGTTAAATCCGGCGCAGTCCAGACAGTATTTTGACAAGCTGGCAGAATATCAGATCCATTATAAGGAATGGGAGTCGATCATCAAAAAGGTCAATGTCAAGGAGTCCGGCCTTTCGGATTTGTTTGCAGACTGTAAGGATGAAAAGGGGCTGGTGGAAAAATGGTTTTTGGAGGCCGTGGAAAACAAGCTCAATAAAGAGAAAAACCGCATAAAGGAATTTCAGGGCATTATGGAAAAGTACACGGCGCAGTACAGGGATAACCAGTCCAAAATCAAACGCCGGGATACGATTGTGGAATTTACAGAGGAAGCCGGACAGGTGCGAAAGGACGCAGAGCGTTACCAGAGGGCAGAGGACGAGGTGGGCGCACAGCAGAACCGGATTGCAGATTTTATCCAGAGGCTTCGGGCGTGCTTTGAAACGGAGCGGCAGAGGTCGGAGGAGATTGCCCGGCAGATAGAAGCGTTTGCGGAACAGATCGTTCGTCTGGAATACGAACGGATTTCCGGAGAAATCCATGCGGTTTTGGAGCAGGAGTCCTTTTGCAGCCGGAACCTGCAGATGCTTCGGATGGAACGCGACGATCTGGTACAGACAAGGGACGCGATTGCCCGAACCATTCATGCGCTGCTTAGCGCAAAGCGGCAGGAGGATGCAAACGAGTGCAGAAAAGAGCGGGATCAGGAACAGGAGCGACTGGCTCTCTGTCTGGAGCAGGAAGAAAATTTAGAGCCGGAGCGAAAACGCTTAGGGGCCGGCCTGCTTTCCTATTACAACGCCAGGGCAAAGGAAACAGAAGTCCGGCGGGAGGCCTGTGATAGCCGGATTTCGCAGATGCAGTCGGAGCAGGAAGCAGAGCATCTTGAGTTAGAGGAGTTACGCGGCGCAGGGGGAAGGCTCTTTGAGCAGGCCGGGGCGCTTGGCGCGAAAATCAAAGCCTTTGACGATGCAGAGGATCGTTTTAACCGTGCGTATCAGGAGGGCTGGCATCGGAATATCTTAGGCGAATACGAGTCCGGAGAGCTTGCAATCCGGCGCACGGAATACGAAAAGGAGCTGTATGGTTTAGAGCAGGAAAGGACGAAGGCCCAGAAGGAGGCCGGACAGCACAGGGAGCAGGCAAGGCAGCTGCAGCGTGGCTTAGAGGATCAGGCGGCAGAAAAAATTCGTCTGGAAGCAAAGCAGGAGGCAGAGCAGAGCCGGCTGTCGGCGTATGAAAAGGAGCTCGACAGGCGGCGCGTGATGCTGAAATACTTTGATCTGGCGCCGGAGCTGTTGTTTGAAACGGAGCAGATTTTAGCGGCGGCAGAACGCCGGCTTTCGGATACGGATCTTTCCAGGCAGTCTCAGGAGAGGAAGCTGGCAGAGCTGAAACAGGAATACCGCAGAATGGCCAAAGGAGAGGTGCTTAAGCTTCCGGAGGAGTTCCTTGCGATGCTAAAGGAAGCGGGTATTCACTATGTGTTCGGTATGGAATGGCTCAAAAAGAACGGATATCCGGAAGAGAAAAACAGAGAGCTTGCGGTTAAAAATCCGTTTCTGCCGTATGCCCTGATTTTATCCGCGTCGGAGCTAAAGCGGCTGGCCGCGTTTCCAAAGCCTGTTTATATGCCGGCGCCGGTGCCGATTGTTCTGCGGGAAAGGCTTCCTAAAGCGTCCGCGGAGCAGCCCGCTTTGGGAACAGAGGAGCATGCGTCCGCCGAATCCGGTGCGGTGCGCCCGCTTTCGGATTTGCATTTTTATGTCTGGTTTAACGACAATCTTTTGGATGAGGAAAAGCTGGGAAAGCTGCTGTCAGAGCTGGAGAGCCAGATACAAAAGCAGCAGAGGCTCCTGGAGCAGAAAAAGCAGGAATACACGCAGTATGTCGGAATGCAGGAGCAGCTGAAACAGCAGAAGGTAACGGCATCCTCCTATGAAGCGGCAAAGGAGGAAATCAAAAGGCGGTCGAAGGAGCTTACGGAGCTGGCAGAAGGGCTGGCCGCAAAGCGGGAGGAGCTTTTGGGGCAGGAGGAGCTTTTGAAGCAGTGCGAAGGCCGGGCCAGAAGTCTGGATCAGGAAATTATAAAGCAGGAGCGCCGCGAAAGGGATTTTGAGCAGCTTTGCACCGAATATGACAAATACCGGGAAAACAGGCGTCTGCTGGCAAAGAACAAAAAGGAAAGGGAGCGCGTATCCGAACAGCAGAGGCTGAAAAAGGAACGGATTGCGAAGCGGACAGAGCGTCTGGTAACGGCCCAAAACAGCCTAGCGGAGCTTGGGCGGAGAATGGAGGAGCTTGCAGGAAAGCAGGCGTATTTCGGGCAGTATGCAAAGCAGGCGGAGGCAGAAGGCCCGCAGAGCATTTGCAGGGAGGAGGAAGCACAGACTGCAGAAATCCGTTATGAAGCCATCACCAGCGGAATCAGTGCAGAGCAAAAGGAGCTGGAGCGGCGCCTGGAGGCGGCGGAAAAACGCTATGCGAAGGCTCTTTGGGAGCTTAAGGATTACAGCGAAAGGCATGGGCTGTCTGAGGAGGCGTGGAAGGAGATTTCCTATGACCGGAACGAGGAAGGGCATCAGGAAACGCTGCTTAAGGAGCAGGAGCGTAAAATCAGCCAAAAGGAGGCGTCCATTCACAATGAAGAGATCCGCTATGCCCTGCTGACACAGGAAAAGGAAAATAAATATGCCGCTCTAAAGGAGCGCTGTAAAAAGGATGAGCCGATCCCGGCGGCAGATATTCAGACGATTGATTTTACCGATGCCATGAAGACAGTGGAATATCAGAAGCGGGAGGCCGAAAAGGAAGAAAAGCGGATTTTAAAAAGGCTGCAGTCGTATGAGGGCAATCTGGCGGCGTTAGCGGAGTATGAGGAATTTGAATGCCGTGAGACAGTGGAATGGGAGTTTGAATTTTCCGCAATGGCAGGCGAGGCGCTGGCCCGGCAGAAGGGCATTCTGGTGCGGGATTACCATGCGTATTTAGAGCAGCGGCGGAGTGCGCGTCTGGATTTGGAGCGTACCTTAAACCGGATGGCCCGCAGGGAGCAGTTCGCGGAGGAGTTTTACCGGAAGCCGTTAGAGTCCATGCTGCAGCTTACGGAGGACGCCGGCAAGGTGCTATGGCAGCTTGAGACAACGCTTTCCTCCTACCAGAGCCTGATGGAAAAGCTGCTGGTGGATATTTCGCTGGTGGAAAAGGAGAAGGCGAAAATCACAGAGCTTATCGGCGATTATTTAAAGGAGGTCCATACGGATCTGAATAAAATAGACCACAATTCCACGATTACAATACGCGAACGCCCGATTAAAATGCTGCGGATTGAGCTGCCGGACTGGGCGGATCAGGAGAGCTTTTATGAGCTGCGCTTAAAGGATTATATCGAAGGGATTACGGCAAAGGGCATTTCGATTTTGGAGGAAAACGGGAATCTGCAGGAGTATCTGGGCACGAAGGTGACGACAAAGGGGCTTTACGATTCGGTTGTCGGAATCGGAAATGTGCAGATTAAGCTGTATAAAATCGAAGCGCAGCGGGAGTATCCGATTACCTGGACGGATGTTGCGAAAAACTCCGGCGGGGAGGGGTTTTTATCGGCGTTTGTGATTTTGGCCGCGCTGCTGTACTATATGCGCAGGGATGAAACCGATATTTTTGCGGATCGGAACGAGGGCAAGGTGCTTTTGATGGACAATCCGTTTGCGCAGACAAATGCAGCGCATTTGCTGGAGCCTTTGATGGATATGGCGAAGAAAACGAATACGCAGCTGATTTGCCTGTCCGGACTGGGCGGGGAAGCAATTTATGGCTGCTTTGACAATATTTATGTGTTGACGCTGATCGCGGCGAGCCTGCGGAATGATATGCAGTATCTAAAGGCAGAGCATACCAGAGGGAGCGGGGAGGAGGAGCTGCTGCCGGCGCAGATCGAGGTGATGGAGCAGCAGGAGCTGGTATTTTAAAAAAACGGTATTGTACGATCGCAGGGATGTGTTACAATAAAAAGAAATAAAATACAGAACAGGGGGAATGATATCATGAACATAACCATTCAGAATGAATACGCATCGGCGTCCTGCGAGACGCTCGGCGCACAGCTTTCATCCTGGAAAACGGCGGACGGGAAGGAATATCTTTGGCAGAGGGATCCGGCTTACTGGGCGAAGACCTCTCCGGTCCTGTTTCCTTATGTAGGGCCGGTGCCAAAGGCAGTTACCATTCATGGGAAGGAGTATCCGCTTCCGCGGCACGGATTTGCGCGGGATATGGAGTTTGAGGTCACAGAACAGGGCGGGGACTTTGTGGTATTAAGGCTTCTGGCCAATGAGGCAACAAAGGCGATGTACCCGTATGCGTTTGCGTTTACGGTGACCTTCCGGCTGGATGGGCCTGCGCTTTTCGTTACGTATGGCGTTTCGAATCAGGGCACGGAGGAGATGCCGTTTTTAATCGGCGGGCATCCGGCATTTTTCTGCCCGATGGAAAAAGGAGAGCAGTTTACGGATTATATGCTGCGCTTTGAGGATGCGGACGTGGAGGATTTGCATCTGGATTACCCGATGTTTGACAACGACGCTCTGCTTTATGAAGATCTGAAACATCGTACGGTGAAGCTTGTCCATCAGGATACGAAAAAGGGGATCCGGTTTGATTTTCCGGATTATCAGTCGGTGGCGTTCTGGACGCCGGTGAAGCTTGACGCGCCGTTTTTGTGTATAGAACCGTGGAATGCGGGAACGCTGGCGCAGGTGCCGAATACGAATATGCTGGAAAAAAAGTATGTGCAGTATCTGGAGGCCGGCGCCTCAAGGGAGTATCGGTTTTCGGCTGTGCCGTGTGAAGGGTAGACAAGGGGGCCGAACATGTCAATTGAAAAAGTGAAGGCATATTGGAAAAAATTTGGAATGGAAGAGCGGGTTTTGGAGTTTGACGTATCGAGTGCGACAGTCGAGCTGGCGGCAGAGGCGCTCCATTGCGCACCGCAGAGGATTGCAAAAACGCTGTCCTTTCTGGTGGACAATGGGGCCGTGCTGGTGGTGGCCGCCGGGGATGCGCGCATTGACAATCCGAAGTATAAAGCACAGTTTGGCACAAAGGCAAGGATGCTTTCGCCGGAACAGGTGGAAGAGCTTATTGGACACGCTGTGGGCGGGGTCTGCCCGTTTGCAGTCAAGGACGGAGTCAGGGTGTATCTGGACGAGTCGCTGAAACGGTTTGAAACAGTGTTTCCGGCCTGCGGAAGCTCGAACAGTGCGATTGAGCTCACAATTGAGGAGCTGGAACAGTATTCCGGATATCTTGGATGGGTGGATGTCTGTAAGGGATACTAAAAAAGGATGCCGTTTCTGACCGGGTACGCTGCAGAGAGAAAGAAAACATATGAGGAGACAGAGGATGGAAGAACGAAATGAATTAGAAAAAATTCATAGAATGGGGATAAAAAGAGGATTTGGAAAATTCAAACGGAGCATAACCATTGCAGTTCTGTTAGCTCTTGTGGTTTTGATTTTTGTATGTGTGCTTCTGGTAAAGGACAGCAGGAAGAAACGGGCAGAGCTTAAGGAGCTGAAGGCTGAGATCGAGGAAATGGAAAGGAAGCGGATTCAGACCGATATTATCCGGGAAGAGGTAAAACAGATTTCCAAATATTCTGCATATGAGAATCATTATACGTCTGTTCTGTTTTATTCCGAGGCAAATCAGATTTTCGGCATTGATATTCCATTGACAGAAAACAGGCTGATCGCAACCATTGACGGGAAAATGAATATCGGGATTGACGGAGAGCAGGTGGATTTTATAACAAAAACGGATGCGGAGGGGAATGTTTCGGAGGTTCATATTTCCGTTCCGCATTCGGAGATACTGGACAATTATACCGATCAGGAGACACTGCAGATATACGATGAAAAAAAGAACATTTTTAATCCGGTAAAGGTGGGCGATTACAGCGGCCTGATTGTGGATTCTGAGAAAAAAGAGGAGGAAAAGGTTCTAAGAAGCGATATTTTGGATCGGTCGGACGAACGGATCCGGCAGCTTTTGTCCTCTTATCTGCAGGGCGTTTACGGCGAGGCTGTTAAAATCAATTTTGAATATGCAGAAGCTGAAACAGAAACGGAGTAACATGTTAAAAATAGCAGTTTGTGACGATGAAGAACAGATACGGCGGCATATCCAGGCTATCATATTCCACGAGTGCGCCATTCAGGCGGATCTGTATGCGTCCGGGGAAGCGCTTCTTGCGGCCAAGACCGCGTATGATATTTATTTTCTTGATATTTGCCTGAAGAAGGAAGGGACGCTTAATGGCATGGAAACAGCCAGAAGGCTGCGCAGCCGTACGGAGGCAGTTCTGATTTTTATTACGGCACTGCAGGATTATGTGTATGAGGCATACGATGTTGAGGCATTTCAGTATCTTTTAAAGCCGATTGACGAAGAAAAGCTCTGTATGGTGCTTCACAAAGCAGCTGCAAAGGCAGAGAAAAAGCAGGCGGTTCTGCCGCTTTTGATTAAGGTGGACGGCAGAAGCATCAAAATCCCGGTTGCGGATATTTTTTACGGAGAGAGCAGCGGCAGAAAAATTATTCTGCATACAAAAAACGGCGTGTTTACGTATTACGAGAGAATGGAGCTTTTAGAGCAGAAGCTGAAGGAGGGATTTTTCCGTTCGCACCGGGGCTTCCTTGTAAGCTTAAAGGAGGTGGCCGGGTATGATCGCACCAGCATTACGTTAAAATGCGGAGATACGGTTTTTCTGGCCAAGCAGAAATACAGTGATTTTGTAGAGGCGTACATGGATTATCTGACCAGGGGATAAACGATGAAGGATGTTTTGTATTTTATAGAGGATTTGCTGTACTATGCTGCATATGGGGTGCTTTTGGCGTTTCTTCTGGAGGGGATGCTGCCGGAGCGTTCCAAAGGGAGAAAAAAAGCCGGGATTTGGATGGTGTTTTGCTTTTGCGCGGTCCGTATGGCGTTTGCCTGGTCGCCGTATATCCGGCGGCTGATGTATGGGCAGGAGCTGATTGCGGCAAGCAGCAGGCCGAGCATTATCCCTGTTGTGGTGAGCATGGCCGTGACATTTGGCGCAGGCATGATGCTCTATCGGGGCAGCCGTATGAAGCTGCTGTCTTTGGTGACGGCATTTTATGCATTGATGGAGCTGGTGCGCTTTTTTCTCTATCCGGCGGCAGTCGGAAGCATGGATTTTGTGGCGGATCACTATACGGAGCAGTTTTTGGCAGAGGCCGTACCGGATCTGGCGGGCTACCAAAGCGTGATGGGGTGTGTGGAAATCATCTGGAATCTGCTGATTATGGTTTTAAATACGGCAATTATGGCATACTGCGTGCGGCGGTATAAAAAGGAGCTTTCGTGCGGCGAGGACAGGCCAAAATCCTGGGAGGCGGCGCTTTTGCTTGTGCCGGGGCTGATGGGGCTTTTGTTTACCATCATGCTGCGGTGCATTTTGTTTTATTATGAAACGGAGGTTTTCAGCATTATAAAAAGCTATCCGGAGCTGAATTTGATCATTCCGTGCATGTCGTTTCTGTGCACGGTTTTGATTTTGATGAGCGTAAGTGTGCTGGCGCGGATGACCAAAGAGCATGAGATGCGCAGACAGGCGGAGCTGTATCGTACGCAGGCGGAGGATTTGAATGCATATGTACGGGACATGGAAAGTATTGCTATCCAGATCCGGGGAATGAAGCACGATATGAAAAATCATATTGCGAATATAAAGGGGCTGTTCGCCCAGATGGCGGCAGGGGATCTGGAGGCGGAAAGCGAGATGTATCAGTATGTGGATTCCATGCAGAAATCACTGGAGAGCCTGGATATGCAGTGCCGGACGTCAAATCCGGTGACAGATGTGATTCTGGCGCGTTACGTGCGGCTGGCAAAGCAGAAGCAGATTGCATTTTCCAGTGAGTTTGTTTATCCAAAGCATCTGGGGATCGATGTGCTGGATCTCAGCATTATTTTAAACAACGGGCTGGACAATGCTATGGAGGCGTGCGGACAGGAGAAAAATCCGTCGGTGGCGCTGTATGCCATGCGAAAGGGGAATATGCTTCTGATTACAATTGAGAACAGCTTTCACGGGGATTTGCTGTGGTCCGGCGGGCTTCCCGTGTCGAAAAAAAGCGGCGCCGGACATGGGCTTGGACTGAAAAATATTGCACGCTGTGCGGAAAAATACTATGGCAGGATGGAGGTGCAGGCGGAGGAAGGGCATTTTCGCCTGGTTATTATGCTGCAGGGGCAGCTTTAATAACCGGATTATGATGGGTTTTACTTAGGAATGAAAACAGAAAGGGGGAGGCAGGATGCCTAAAACCGTTTGGGAATCTATTTACAGGGAAATCTTTCCCTTTTGGGAACAGCTTCCGGACGCAGACCGGGAGTATATCTGCCAAAATTCGCATGACGTTACGTATCCGAAGGGGAAAAATATTCATGACGGCAGCGAATGTTCCGGTGTGATTTTTGTCCGTTCGGGAAGCCTGCGCCTTTATATGATGTCGGAAGAGGGGAAGGAGATTACGCTGTACCGCCTGTACAAAGGCGATTTGTGTATGCTGTCCGCTTCCTGTGTGTTGGACGCCATTACATTTGAGGTGTTGGTAGACGCGGAACAGGACAGCCGGTGCTGCGTGATCAGCGGGCCTGCTTTTGCGGCTGTGTCGGAACGCAATCCCAATATCCGTATTTTTTCATTGGAAACTGCGGTCAGCCGTTTTTCCGATGTGATGTGGGTCATGCAGCAGATTTTGTTTATGAGCATGGACAAGAGGCTGGCAATCTTCCTTTTAGATGAATCGGCAAGGACCGGTTCGGATACCGTCGCATTGACGCACGGGCAGATTGCCCGGTATATGGGTTCTGCCCGTGAAGTGGTATCCCGGATGCTAAAATATTTTGCCGGTGAAGGGATTGTGGAGGTTTCAAGGGGCGGCGTTACAATCCTTGACAAAAAACGCCTCCGGGAGTTAACCCTTTAACATGGCAAGGATTTCCGCTTTCGGCTTTGCGCCAGCAGACTGGCTTATGACATTCCCGTTTTTGATGACGGCAAGCGTCGGGATGCTTAAGACGTGGAATTGCCCTGCCAGTTCCGGCTCTTTGTCCACGTTGATTTTGCAGATTAAGTACTGCGGGTGTTCCTCGGCGATTTCTTCCACAATGGGGGAAACCATGCGGCATGGGCCGCACCAGTCGGCGTAGAAATCTAAAAGCACAGTTTTTTCGCTGTTTTTTACAGAATCGAAGTTTTCTTTGTTTACATGGAGTATTGACATCATTTTTACCTGCCTTTCTTTTATTCTGATGGCAGTGTATCATACCCTGCACCCGGTTTCTGTGATTTGGTCACATTTTTTTCTTTCCATCGGAGCTTGCAATCCGTCGTGCGTTATGATACAATGTTATCGTCATATGTCGGAAATGGAGGTGGGTGTATGGCAAGGCCGATCCGGTGCAGGAGGGTATGTTTTGAGCCAGAATATGACAGTTTTGCCCCCTGCGGTTCGAAAGGGGAGGAACAGGTTCTGCTGACGGTGGATGAATTTGAGGCGGTGCGCCTGATCGACTATGAAAAGAAGACCCATGGGCAGTGCGCCGTGCAGATGGGGGTTTCTCGTACCACGGTCACGGAAATGTATGAACGGGCGAGAACGAAGATTGCACAGCTGATAGTAGGCGGGAAGACACTTTGCATTTCCGGCGGGAATTATGAGCTCTGCGACGGCTCTGCATGGAGCTACTGCGGCAAGAAATGCAGCAGGGCTAAGCTTGCGGCAGGGGCTGCAGGAGAAAGAAAGGAAGATGGAAGGATGAAGATTGCGGTTACTTATGAAAACGGAACGGTATTCCCGCATTTTGGGCATACGGAGCAGTTTAAGGTTTATGAGGCAGAAAACGGGAGCATTGCCGGGGCGCAGGTCGTAGAGACAAACGGAAGCGGCCATGGCGCACTTGCGGGATTTTTATCCGCACTGGGCGTGGATACGCTGATCTGCGGGGGAATTGGGGCAGGTGCGCAGGCGGCCTTGGCGGAAGCGGGCATCCGCCTTTACGGCGGGGTGTCCGGCAGTGCGGACGAAGCCGTGGAGGCGCTGCTTGCCGGAAGGCTGGCGTTTGATCCGGACGCCCGCTGCAGCGGCCATGGCCACCATGGGGAAGGGCATAGCTGCGGGGAAGGCAAACACGGCTGTGCAGGGAATGCAGGCTGCGCGGACTGAACCCATGCAGCAGCGGATATTACGTAAAGTAGAGGACGCATATGGCGGAACTGGGCCGTAAAGAAAAAGACGAAGAACGGTTTTCAATTCAAAAAAGATACGGTTTGTAAAAGGAGGAATTTAAGGATGGAACAGAAATTTTATATTTGCGAGCATTGTGGGAATATTGTTGCGATGGTGAAGGATGCCGGGGTACCGGTGATGTGCTGCGGACAGAAGATGAAGGAGCTCATTCCCGGTACTGTGGACGCCGCAGTGGAAAAGCACGTTCCGGTGTATCAGGTGGAGGGCGGTTTGGTAACGGTAAACGTAGGGTCAGCAGAGCATCCTATGCTGCCGGAGCATTTCATTGAGTGGGTGTCTTTACAGACGAAACAGGGAAACCAGAGGAAAGCGCTGCACCCGGGAGATAAACCGGAAGTATGCTTTGCCATTTGCGAGGGGGATGAAGTGGAAGCCGTATACGCTTACTGCAACCTGCACAGCCTTTGGAAAGCATAGCCGGACGGAAGGGATCGTTTAAAAAGGAGGCCAACATGGACAGGGACGAAGCATTCTGCTTATTGGAGGAATACAACGAGGATCCGTTCCATTTGGAGCACGCAGAGATTGTCGGCAAAACAATGCGGTATTTTGCCGAACAGCGCGGCTATGGGGCGGAAGCCGATTTTTGGGAAACGGTGGGTATTTTACACGATCTGGATTTTGAACGCTATCCGGACGAGCACTGTATCAAATGCCAGGAAATCATGCGGGACAGGGGGCTTGACGAAAGGCTGATCCATGCGGTAGCGAGCCATGGATACGGTTTGACGGTAGATATCAAGCCGGAGCATGAGATGGAAAAGGTATTATACGCGGTGGACGAGCTGACCGGGCTGATTGGCGCAGCCGTTTTGATGCGTCCGTCCAAAAGCGTGCAGGATCTAGAGGTGAAATCCGTCCGGAAAAAGTATAAGAGCAAAAGCTTTGCCGCAGGATGCTCCCGGGAAGTGATTGAACGCGGGGCTGACATGCTGGGCTTAAGCTTAGACGAGCTGATTGGGCAGACGCTAGAGGCTCTAAAAACCTTTCGGCCATAGGAGGTATGGGGGTTTTACCTGATGGAACTGGAATGAGACAAGGGAGAGTATGGATGGAAGGAAGAAAAAGGGTTTTGCTTGCGGTGGGGATGTGCCTGTTTCTTAGCGCTTGCGGGAAGCCCGGTGAAGATGTCGTGCAGCCTGCGGATTTTTTGGAAGAAGGAACACAGGCAAAAGCGCAGCCTGCGGACAAGGAAAGCGGAAGCGATCAAGATACGGCTGCGTCCGGGGATGCCGGGCGGGGGGACGTGATTTTGGATCAGTCATTTGACGTCTCCCTTTCCCCGCTGGGGGATGTCCGGTTTGTGTCGTACGCCCCGGCCCGGCCTGACGCAGACGCAGTGTTTGCGGTGGAACGGGATGGCGCGGAGCTTTTGGAGCTGGAAGGCATGAGGGAGCGGAATATACGGACAGGGGATACGTTTGGCAACGTGGAGGCGGTTTCCTTTCCGGATTTTAACCGGGACGGTTATAGCGATATTATCATCATCTGCAGTTATCTGCCAGAGGACGGGCCGGAAGCTTTTTCGGAGGTACGCTTGTACGAAGGGACTTCTTCGGGGGAATTTTTGTTCCAAAAGGAGCTGTCCGAGGAAGCGGCGTCGGCGTTAGCGGACATTACGGTGGAGAGTGTGAAGAGATTTCTTGGGGCGGATCGGACGGACGGGGATCCTGTGCAGGCGGGCTGGCAGCAGGCTTACATAGACCATATCGGGGAGCATCAGGATATCAACGACGGGTTTGCGCTTATTTATCTGGACGGCGACGAGATTCCGGAGCTGGTGGAAATCGGGGACTGCGAGGCCTCCGGCTGCAGGATTGTGGTGTTTTCGGACGGCGGTCTTAAGGAGACGCAGCTGTACCGCTTGTATTTTTCCTATATTGAAAAAGAAAACCTGCTGTGCAATTCCGACGGGCATATGGATGTGTATTACGATTATGTGTACTGTATCCGGGATGGGGAGCTTGTGATGGCGGAAAAGGGGGACTACGGTGCGCCAGACAATGCGAAGCTGCAGTTTGACGGGAACGGCGATCCGGTGTATGACTATTATTGGAACGGAGAGAAGATGACGAAGGAGGAGTATGAACGTAAGCTCCATGCCGTGTATGATCCCGAAAAGGCCAGGGACGGATACCGGTGGGGCGAATATGACTCTGCGGAATCTATGATAGAAAAATTGCGGAATCTGTGATTTTTAGCGGCGCTATCCAGAAACAATATCGGAGTCCTTTGATCTGAATATTTTACTTGGAAGCTTATTGGAAAAATGCAATTGAATCGTCATTTTTCATTATATATCAAACGTATTGATTTATGGATAGGTGGTTATTATGAAAAAATATGAAATTCATGCTACAATTATAGCTTTAGTTCTGGTTGCCGGTGGAATGATACTGTTTTTGTCAAAGGCAGGTATCAGGGGCGGACAAGATTATTTTGAAGGAATCGTTTTTTAGAGAATGCAAAAGATAGTATCGTAATACAAATTGATGCATCATACGAAAAATTAATTGGTGTATTAGGAGAAACGGTGAAAATAGAACAAAAGGATGTTGTACAGGAAAGCGATTTTTTGAAATATCCGTTGAATGAAGGTGTACGTGTGATATATAGCGGAATAAATTCTAGGGAAAAAAGAGTGGAGCATACATTTGCAATTTATGAGTTATCAGAGATTCAATAAATTTAATGTATAGGTAGCCATGAATCAGATGTACAATGAATATGGCTTTGGAAATCATTCTTTGTTAATAAGTCGGAATGGTATAACATAAAAGGGAAAATTTTAGCGGCGCTTTGCCCGCGGCAGGTTCCGGGAAAATTTAAAACGACGCATGGTACATCGTTTGGGTTTGTACCGTGCGTCGTTTTGGGTTATTTGCAGCCGCAGTTTTTGTCGATAACCGGGTTGCAGGCGTAGAAGTTTTTGGAGTCTAAGCGTTCTTGGATTAAGCGGAGCGCTTCGCCGAACCGGGAGGTATCAAATAAAAAGCCGTTGTAG
>CANDKL010000003.1 GCA_947385255.1 uncultured Roseburia sp.
ACTGGAGTTCAGACGTGTGCTCTTCCGATCTGGAGACGAATAAGCAAAAGCGACAAAAGAAAGGCAGCGGGAAAGAGGAATGAAAAAAATCGGAGCGGCGTTGTGGAAGGGCATAGAGAGAATTGCGCTCTGGTGCATAAGGCTTTTATTCCGGATTTTGCATAAAAAGCTGACGCCGGAGGCGGAAACGGCGTTTCTGCAGTTTGTCAAATTCGGCTTGGTGGGAGTCAGCAATACGGCTGTCAATTACGTGATTTACGTAGCCTGCCTCATTTTGATGGAGTCGGCGGGGCTGTGGAAGGAGTTTGACTACCTGGCAGCGACGGCGGCGGGCTTTGTGCTCAGCGTATTATGGTCCTTCTTCTGGAATGATAAATTTGTATTTACGGTGGAAGAGGGCGGGCGCCGTTCGGTGTGGCGGGCGCTTGTGAAGACGTATATTTCCTATTCCATTACGGGATTGTTTTTAAACAGTGTTCTGATGGTGGTATGGGTAAGGGTGTTCCATATTTCGGAATATTTGGGGCCGGTTTTGAACCTGCTGCTCAGTGTACCGTTAAACTTTCTGATCAATAAATACTGGGCATTTAAAAAAGAGGAGTAAACGATGGTAAAAGGGTTGGTATTGACCGTGTTGGTTTTGGGAGCGCTTCCGTTTCTGCTGGGGCTTTTGTATACGGGATTTGCAAGGGAGGACGGCCCGGGGAGTCGGTGGATGGGCGTAAACCCGGAGCGGGAGAATCCGCTTTTGCAGCTTGCGGCGGGTTATGTGATGATGCTTGGGCTGTTTTGGCTTGTGGCGCTGCCTCTCATCTGGCAGAGGCAGTCGCTGACGTTACTGGTTATCATTTACGGCGGGATTTTGTGTGTGCTGGCGGCTGTTTCCGTGGTGTGCCAGTTCCGGCGGCTGCCGGGGATGGTGTATGGCGCGGTGCAGTCGGTGAAGCGGTTTCCGCTTTGTATCTGGGCGCAGGTGATCTTGATTTTGGGACAGGTGCTTATCTATCTGCGCTACCAGTATGCCAATGCGGACGACGCCTTTTATGTGGCTTCGGCTTCGACCTCGCTGGCGACAGATACGGTGTTTGCGTATAATCCGTATACCGGAACCGCCTATACGAAGCTTCCGGCGCGGTATGTGCTGTCGCCGTTTCACGCGTTTACGGCGGCGGCGGCAAAGGTGACGGGGCTTCATCCTGCCATGATGGCGCATGTGGTGTTTATGATTGTGTTTTTGCTGCTGGCGTATGCGGTCTATGCGCTGCTTGGGCGTCTGCTGCTGGGAAGGGATATGGAAAAGACGGGATATTTTCTGCTGATTGTATCTGCCCTGCAGATCTTTTCGGCGTACAGCGAGCGGACCGGAGGGCTGTTTCTTCTGATCCGGCTCTGGCAGGGCAAGGCGGTGCTGGCAGGGGTGCTGCTGCCTTTGGTGTTTTATCTGGCGGCAAGGACGCTTGGGCTTTTGGAAGGGGGCGGGAGGGCGTCTGTCTGGGACTTGATTCTTTTGTTCCTTCTGATGTGCGCCTGCTGCATGGTTTCGTCCATGGGCGTCATACTGGGGGCGATGATGCTTGGAATTTTGGGCCTGCTTGCGGCGGTAAAGCACAAAGGGATAAGACCTCTGGCTTTTACGGCATGCTGCTGCCTGCCGAATCTGCTCTGCGGCGGGCTGTATCTGTGGATGCGTTAGTGTGCGTGGATGCGGATGACGGAAATGCATGCCGGGACATGCGGTAAGGAGGGATATTTTGAGGGAAACGCTTCGGGCAGTGATGTCCATGTACGATTCTTATAACGGGACAGGAATGCAGATGGCGCTGTTTTTTGCCTGCCTCATTTACCTGATGGTACAAAAAAAGGAAAAAGAAAAGCGGTATCTGTTTGCCGGCTATACGCTGCTGTTTTTTATTATTTGTTTTTTTCCGGTGACGGCGAAGGCGATTATGGCCTGCATCGGAGAAGAGGTGTACTGGCGCATGTTCTGGCTGTTGCCGACGGCGGCGGTAACGGCGTATACGGCGGTGCAGGTCCTTGTGCAGGCGGAAGGGAAGGGAAAGCGGTATCTGCTGCTTGCCGTTTTGCTTGCGGTGGCCTCGCTGACTGGGACCAATGTGTACAACGGCACCGTTTTTGACCGGAAGCAAAACTGGTATAAGCTGCCGCAGGATACGGTGGATATCTGCGATATCATAGAACAGGACGCGGCCAGGAACGGGATTACGGAAAAAAAGCTGATAACGGTTAACGATTTGATTACCACAATCCGCCAGTATGACGCGCAGATAAAAATGCCGTACGGCAACGAGGTGATGAAGGGCAATCGGGCGGAGACGGAAAACGCGTCTCAGATTTTTCGGATTATGAGCGGCGAGGAGAAAAACTGGGATGCGCTGTTATGGTATGCCGCGATGGAGGGCTGCAGCTATTTTGCCTATCCGGCAGACGAGCTGACAACCGATCTGCTGGTGTCTAAGGACTGCAGCAAGGTGGGCGGCAACGCGGCCTACAATGTGTTCCGTCTGGATCAGAAAAAATCCTCCTATGACGGCGATTGGCTGATTACGCAGTATGGCGATAAGGATGGCGTCCAGCTGATGTTTTATACCATGCAGGACAATCAGGGCCATCTGATTGTCGTGGACGGCGGCTGGGTGACGGACGCGGATTATGTGAGGCAGGTCATTAAGGTGCTCGGCAACCATGTGGACGCGTGGGTGGTTACGCATCCGCACCGGGATCATGCGGGAGCTTTTACCGAGATTTATAAGAAGCCGGGCAAGATGAAAATTGATAAGGTCTATGCAGTGGATATGGCTTCGCCGGAGCTTTGCGTTAAGAACGCGCCCTGGGATGAGACGGAGGTTTATGAGGAGTGGTTAAAGCTTGACATTCCTCAGCTGCAATATGTACACGCGGGAGATACTTTTGCGGTAGAAGGGCTTGCTTTTGAGGTGTTTAACGCGTATGATGATTATGTAGACGAGCTGTCCAATGATCTGTTAAATGACGGCTCCATGATGTTTAAGGTAACAGCCAACAAGGAGTCCATGCTGTTCTGTGCAGATGTCGGAGACGATATGAGCGATTATCTGCTGGAAACGTACCGGGATGCGTTAAAGGCAGATTATATCCAGATGGGGCATCACGGCAACGGCGGGCTGAAAAGTGATTTTTATAAATCCATCGGAGCAAGGGCGGCCTTTTTTGACGCGCCGGACTGGCTGATGTCCGATCGGAGCGGACGTTTTACGACAATGAAAAATACGTATCTGATGGCGAAGGAGGGAGCTGTGGTATACAGCTATACGACCTCGCCGAACCAGATTATTTTAAGGTAAGGAGAAAATTATGTTACACGGGACAATTGTGGGCACGGCGGCGTATCTTCTGGCGTTTACCGCCTGTATGGCAGGCGTTTACCGGTATCGGAAGTCCTGCCAGCCGATGAATGGATTTGTCTGGGCGGTTTTATCTTTTCTGATTACGATCTGCATGGGAAGCATTCTGGCAGGTGTGATAAGCCTTGCGCATATTCCGGTCAATATTTATTCCATGGCGGTGATTTACGGCTTGCTGGCAGCGCTGACGGCTTATCAGATCCGCAGGGAGGGTATGGTACAGGAATACGAATGGGAGAAATTTGATATTCTGGTGATTGTGCTGGTGACAGCGGCGGTTGCCGCCATCAGCATCAAGATTTTTTCGCCGCAGCTGACCTACTGCTACTATAACAGCGACGCCGGCCTGCATTTGAAAGAGGCTACCGCAATTGTACGCTCCCAGAAGGTCACAGGCATGTATTTTCTGCATCTGCAGAATGCGATGCTGATTGAGATGGTGCAGCCGTTTGTGCGCATTGCGGACTGGTATAAGGGATATATTTTGGGGGACTGCCTGTTCCTCTGGGTGGAAACGCTGTTCTTCGTGGCTCTGATCCGGCGGTTTGCAAGGACAAAGGCCTCCAAGGCGTTTGCCCTGATACTGACTGTGGCTTATTTTCTGGGCTATCCGTTTTTCAGCTTTTACTATTCCTTTGGTTACTGGGCGCTTGGAGGTATGTTTGTCGGTTATCTGGTACTGGCGCTCAGGCTGTATGAGGAGGCGAAGGTGGAGCGGAAGCTTTCGGTTTTTATGCTGATGCTGGGGTGCTTTGGCGTGATGACCAGTTATATGCTGTTTGCGCCGGTGACCTTTGTGGCGGTGCTTTGTTATCTGATGCTTGTGGCGAAGCGGGAGGGGAAAGTATTCACAAAGAAGAATGTGGTATTGGCTCTCAGGGTCTTTTTGCTGCCGACCGCAATGGGCCTCTACTTTTGTCTGTACGGATTTTTTATTTCCTCGGGCACCAGTATTACGGGGGCGCTTGGCAATGCGGGCGGTATTTATACCGAGCTTTATATGGACTTCTTCTGGACGATTTTCCCGGTGCTGTTTATTCTGGTATCTGCGTTCAAAAAGCGAAAGCTTACGCCGGACGTTTTGTTTTTCCTGGCATTTTTTGCCTTTACCGGTGGGATGCTGCTTCTTACGCTGACCCATCATGTGTCTACGTATTATTATTATAAGACGTACTATCCGGTCTGGATGCTCTGCTGGGCATTGACGGCCCAGGCGGTTTCAGTGATGCTGCAGCAGGCAAAGGAGACACTGGCTGCATATTGTATGATGGTAGCGTTGTTTGTTGTACTCTGCTACGGCAAAATCGAATACCGGATTGTGACCTCTACCGAGAACATTACCGGGGCGATGCACAGCACGGCGTTTTTTACGCTGTACCAGCATGACTGGTCGTTTATTACGAGGGGACATCAGGGACTGAATGATTCGGTGTTTGATCTGTTCCAGTATGTAGCGGATCATCTTTCTGAGGAAAAAATGGTACCGCTTATGACGGAGGAGAACGATTACGGGCAGACTTATCTGTATGAAGGTGCAACCGGCTATGATTTTCCGGATTTTTACGAATGGCGGCATACAAAAGAGGAGCTGCGCCAGGCCTATTATGACTGGGATGTGAAATATGCGGTGATAATGAAGGGGACGCAGTTTGAAAAGGAGCACGGCGAGACTGTGCTTAAGCAGGACGGCGTGGAAATCGTATTTGAAAACGAAGCGGGCTATGTTCTGCATTTGGATGATCAATAAATAAAAAGAGGGCGGTTTTTATGTATGTAAACCAGGATGCGGCGCTGCGGAAGCAGGCAGACCGGGAAAAAGAGAAAATTTCTGCGGATTTGGGCGATTTTGCGAAGTTTTTGGCATACACCCATGACGACGGACCGGATGATGTGGAAAAAGAGCCCGAGCGCCGTGGGCTTAGAAGACTTAAGGGTACGCCGGCCTGGGCGCTTTTGTACCCGGCGAGGAAGGGATATCATGCGGCGAAATTTCTGCATCAGAACGGGATTTCGGGCGTCCTTGAAAAGGCGGATCATGCCCTGAACGATAATCGCTATATCAGAAGAAAGGAAGCCAGAAGGTACCTGACGAAAATCATGCCGACGGAGGAGGAAAAGCAAAAGCAGCGGGAGCGTGAATTTGATGCGGATTTGAAAATCAGCGTGCTTGTGCCGCTTTACAATACGCCGGAGCCCTTCCTGCGGGATATGATAGAGTCTGTGACAGGGCAGACGTATCAGAACTGGGAGCTTTGTCTGGCGGATGCTTCGGATGCCGATGCGGGACAGACGGAAGCTGTCGTAAAGGAATACGCTGCTGCGGATCCCCGCATTGTCTATCAGAGGCTGACACGGAATGCGGGCATTGCGGAGAATACGAACGCATGTATCCGTATGGCGTCCGGAAGCTATCTGGCGTTATTTGATCACGATGATGTGCTGCACCCTTCGGCATTGTACGAATGCGCCAGGGCCATTGCGCGGGAGGAAGCAGATTTTGTCTATACAGATGAGGTGACCTTTGAGGGCGAGGAGCTGGAAAATATTGTGACCTATCATTTTAAGCCGGATTTTTCAGTCGACAATTTAAGGGGCGTTAATTATATCTGCCATCTGAGCGTGTTTCAAAGGTCATTAGCCGACAGGGTCGGAATGCTTCGCTCCGAGTATGACGGCAGCCAGGATCACGATCTGATCCTGCGGCTGACAGATGCGGCGCAGAGAATTTGCCACATCCCGAAGGTGTTATATTTCTGGCGCAGCCATAAGATGTCTACCTCGATGAATCTGGATTCGAAATCGTACGCCATTGCGGCAGGGCGGCATGCGGTCAGGGATGCGGAGCAGCGCCGGGGATATCCGGCAGAGGTGCACAGCGCGCAGATCTGCAAAACGCATTACCGGCTGCGCTACGAAACGGGGACGCCGATGGTGTCGGTTCTGATATACGGCAACGAAACGGAGAGGGAGCAGATTGCGCGGACGGCGGCAGGCGTGGAAAAAATCGGCGCCTATCCGAATACGGAGCTTTTGTATGCCATGACGATGGCTGAGGCCGGGCAGGCCATACAGGAGGCGGCGGGAGAATATATTCTGCTGCTTCGGGCAGGCATCCTGCCGGTGACGCCAGGCTTTACGGAGGAGCTTCTGATGTTTGCACAGAGGAAGGACGTGGGGCTTGCGGGTATGCAGGTGCTGGATGAAAAAGATTTGATTTACAGCTCCGATCTGGTGATTGGCACATCCCCGGATACGCTGGCTGTTGAAGTGAACCGCGGCGGACGGTATGACGCGCCGGGCTATATGGGACGCAATTATTATGCCCATAATGTATCCGCCGTATCGGGCTGCGCCTGCATGGCAAAAAAAGAGGAGCTTTCTGCACTCTGGGCGCAGGGAAGCACAAAAAGCGTACCGGCCAGGATGCTTGAGGCGTGTTTTTTGCTGCGGCGGCAAAACAGGCAGATTGTATTAAATCCATACGCGCTGTGCCGGATCGGGCGTAAGGATGCTTCTCTCGAGCTGTCTGCGGCGGACAGACAGAAGCTTTTGCTGACGTACCGGGAGCAGATTGTGGCAGGTGATCCGTTTTACAACCCCAGCCTCTCGCTGGAGAGGCCCTGGCAGAAAAAATAGGAGATGCGATGAGAAGTGATTTTGATTTAGAGGGCAAAAACAGGCTGCAGAAGACCGTGTATTACCTGCGGTACTACGGAGCGGCCTACACGGTAAAAAAGGCGTTGAAAAAGCTTGGAATACCGATTCGGGAGGAATCGGAATATATGACCTGGTGCAGGCGTGGTATGGCCTCTAAGCAGGAGCGAAAAGAGCAGCGGGAGAATCCGCTCAGCCAAAAATACGCGTTTGTTGTCGTGTCGGAAAAGGGTGCGCACATCGACCGCGCGGCCTGGGAAGCACAGACCTGCAAAGGGGCGGTGCTGTTTGCCGAGGCAGATGGGGATACAAAGCTTTCGGAGCTTTTGGAAACGTATGACGGGCATGCGTTCGTTTTCTGCAGCGGGGACGTTTTGGTGCGGCCGGAATATCTCTATGAGGTTTCTAAGGTACTGGACAAAAGGGAACGGGAGCCGGTGAGCAGGATTCGGCCGGAACATGCAGAGGAAGCCGATCTGATTTATACGGATGAGGACAGCTGTATGGGCAAAAAGCGCTTCCGGCCCTTTTTTAAGCCGGATGCAAGCCTGCAGATGCTTTTAAATTTCCCGTATCTGGGCAGGTGCTTTACGGTGAGGAGAAGCCTTTTGGAGGAGCTTTGCAGGGGCAAAGAGCGCATCCGGCTGGACGGAGACGGCTGGTATGATTTGTCGATCCAGGCATTTCGGCGGGCGAAGCATATTTATCATATCCCGAAGGTACTCTTTTCGAATGTTGTTTCGGAAAAGGAAAAGGATCGGTTTATCCGAAGTAAAAACACAGCGAATGCAGACTGCCTGCGGCGCTTCTTAAAATCGGAAAATGTGTCTGCAGAGCTTCTTCCATCCGATGTGCCGGGATTTTTCCATTTGAAATATGAGCTGTCCGCGGAGCCGCTTGTAAGCATTCTGATTCCGAATAAGGATCATACGGAGGATTTGCGGCTGTGTTTAACATCGCTGGCAAAGAAGAGCAATTACCGGAATTATGAGGTGATTATTGCAGAGAATAACAGTGAGGATCCGGAGACGTTTGCTTATTATGAACGGATTCAGAGGGAAGAAGAGCGTATTCGTGTTGTTGTCTGGGAAAAGGAATTTAATTATTCCGCCATCAACAATTTTGCAGCCGGGTATGCGAAGGGCGATTTACTGCTGTTTTTAAATAACGACACAGAGTTTATGGAGGCGGATTCGCTGCGTGAGCTGGTGCTGTCCGTATTAAAGCCGGGCGTCGGCGCGGCCGGGGCAATGCTTTACTACGCGGACAAAACCATTCAGCACGGCGGAGTGATTATCGGGATGGGCGGGTTTGCGGCCCATGCGCTCTGGAGCCTTACAGACCGCGACGAACGGTACTTTCCGTTTTCGCTGTGTGAACGGGAGGTGAGCGCCGTTACGGGAGCCTGCCTGATGGTAAGGCAGTCTGTTTATGATGAGGTCGGCGGCATGGGCGAGGATTTTGCGGTCGCGTTAAACGACATTGACTTTTGCATGAAAATTCGCGCGGCGGGATATCAGATTTTATGGAATCCATATGCAAGGCTGTTCCACTATGAATCCAAGTCCAGAGGTTATGAGGATACCGCGGAGAAGCAGGCGCGGTTCCAGCGTGAGATCGATCGCTTCCAGGAAAAATGGAAGCACGAAATTGAGTGCGGCGATCCATATTATAATCCGAATCTAACGCTGCACCGGGCAGACTACTCCATGGATATCTAAAGGAAAAATACAATGAAAGAAAAATCTACACTTGCAAATATATTTTTTAACAGCTTTGGCACGATGTTTTACTATGGCTGCCAGTGGCTGACGACGCTGCTTGTCGTAAGGCTCTCCGGCTATTCGGACGCCGGCGTCTATTCCATTGCGATGACCTTTACGGCGGCGTTCGCCATTTTAGCGCTCTACAATACCAGGCAGTACCAGGTAGCGGACGTATACGGGGAGTATTCGGACCGGACCTATATCCATTCCCGTATCGCCGCGATGGCGATTGCATTTTTGATCTGCTTTGCGGGGCTGTTTTTCAATGACTATACGCCGTACCAGTGGGGCGCGGTGCTTTTGTACATGCTTTACAAATGCATAGAGGCCTGGGTAGATGTTTACCACGGCATCGATCAGAAAAACGGCCGCATGGATTTTGTCTGCTATTCCTATCTTTTGCGCGGCGTGCTGATGCTGCTTGCCTTCTGCGGGATTTTATATGCGACAAAAAATCTGGTTTTTGCCATTGGCGGCATGGCGGCCCTGACCTTTTGCGTGGCGCTGCTTTATGATCGGCGCATTGCCGCGCGTTTTATACCTGCGGATTCCAAATCCAGCCGCGAAGCGCTGGGGAGGCTGATGCTTGCGATGATTCCGCTTGTCATTGTGGCGGTGACGAACAACCTTTCCGTTTCCCTGCCAAAGTATTTTCTGGATCGGTATTACGACGAGACGACTCTGGGGTATTATACCTCCGTTGCTACGCCGAGCATGATTGTACAGGTGGGTGCGCAGACGATTTTTATTCCGCTGATCCGGCCTCTGGCAGACCGTTTAAAGGAAAACGATAAGGCGGGCTTTATCGGAATTTTAAAGAAGGTTTCCGCGGTATGCGCCGCGCTTTCCGTGGCGGCGCTCGTTTTGTCGGCGCTGCTTGGGGAATGGTTTTTGGTGCTGGTGTTTAGAGAGGAGATCCGGCCCTATGCCTATCTGTTCGTTCCGGTGATCGTAACAACGCTTCTAATCAGCGTCAACGCATGCCTGTTTCCGGTCTGCACCGTACTGAAGGAAATTAAGGGGCAGCTGGCGGTAGGAATCGGCGGCCTGGTGTCGTCGCTTGCAGCGTCTGTGGTTTTTGTAAAGCAATTTTCTATGGACGGAGTTGTCATTGCACTGTTGATTACTTTGGCTGTACAGATTATAATAGAAGTGTACATTGTATACCGCAAATTGAGAAAATGGAAGGAAACCGAACATGGATAAAATAGCAGTACTGATTCCCTGTTACAACGAGAGCAGGACGGTAAGGAAGGTAATTGAGGATTTTAAGCGGGCTTTGCCCGAGGCTGTGATTTACGTCTACGACAACAACTCGACGGATGGAACAGACGAAATCGCGCGGGCGGCCGGGGCGATTGTCCGCTATGAATACAAGCAGGGGAAGGGCAATGTCATCCGCAGGATGTTTCGGGATATTGACGCGGAGTGCTATATTATTACGGACGGGGACGATACGTACCCGGCGGAGGCGGCGCCGGAGCTGATTCGCATGGTATTTGGACGGAATGCGGATATGGTAGTCGGGGACAGGCTCTCCTCTACCTATTTTACCGAAAATAAGCGCGCATTCCACAATTTTGGAAATACGCTGGTGCGAAGGTCAATTAATATGCTGTTTGAAACGGACATTAAGGATATGATGACCGGATACCGCGCCTTCAGCTATTTGTTTGTAAAATCCTTCCCCGTTTTGTCGAAGGGATTTGAAATTGAGACGGAGATGAGCATCCATGCGGCAGATAAAAATATGCAGGTGGAAAATGTGGTAATCGAATACCGCGACCGCCCGGCGGGAAGCGAGTCAAAGCTGAACACCTTTTCCGACGGCATCAAGGTGCTGCGCACAATTGCGAGAATGTATCAGACCTATAAGCCGATGCGTTTTTTCGGGATACTGGCGGCCGTGCTTGCGGCGCTTTCCGTTTTGTTTGTGATACCGATTATTGTGGATTATACGCAGACAGGCCTGGTGCCGCATTTTCCCACCCTGATTGTGTGCGGGTTTACGATGCTGGCAGCAATGCAGTCCTTTTTTTCAGGGCTGATTTTAAAAACTATGGGGCAGAAGAACCGGCAGGATTTTGAGCTGGCGCTGCAGACCATTCGGATACACAGAGATGAATTGTTAGGGGACGAAAGAAAGAATGAAAGTATACATTTGTCCGAAGTGCGGCTGGATTCGGGTAGTATCAAGAAGAAAAAACGTGGAATGCTTTAAATGCGGGGAGCCGCAGATGGCTCAGGCGAGGCTTACCTATGAGAAGGTTGCACATATGTCGGAGGAAGAGCGCGGGGCTTATGCCAAAGCATGGCTTTATATGCATGGGTCCAAAAAAGAATGAGGTAAGGCGTTATGTATAAAAAGGAAAAGAAAAGCTGGTTAAAGCACCTGGATTTCACAATTTTAGATATCGCATGCTTACAGCTCGCATTGATCATTGCCTACGTAATGCGTTTGGGCTGGCATATGCCGTATGTCAGCGATCCGTACGAGCGGCTTGCGGTGATTATGGTCCTGATTGATATCTGCGTGGTTTTCTTTTTTGAGCCGTATGACGGAATTTTAAGAAGAGGACATTTCCAGGAGGCGAATGCCTGCGTTACCTTTTGTACCATTATTTTTGCGGGAATTTTAGCCTATGAGGTTGCGACCAAGCAGACGGAGATTTATTCCAGAAAGGTTATTTTCGCGTATTGGCTGATTTCCATAGTCTTGGTCTATCTGGAGCGTTTTGTGCTAAAGCACATTATCCGCCAGCGCATGACGAATGAAAAAAACCTTTCGGTGATGATTCTTCTGACAACGGCGGATTATGCCAGGGAGGCTCTGCTGGAATTTGAGCATCTGCAGTACCGTGATTTTATCGTATCCGGTGTGATTGTCGTCGATCAGAATTTAAAGGGGATGAAAATATGCGGCGTGCCGGTGGTAGCCAATGCGGACGACTGCTTTGAATATCTGCGGACAAATGTAGTGGATGAGGTTTTTATTAACGGCAATACCAGAGAGAGCTCTCAGGCTCTGGCGAATGAATTGCTGGGTATGGGCCTGACCGTGCACTACAATCTGATTCATATGAATGCCCTGGCGCCGAATAAGGCGGTGGAAAAATACGGCAATTACTTAGTGCTTACCTCCAGTATGAAAATTGCTTCGCCCCGGCAGATGTTCGCCAAGCGTCTGATGGACATAGCAGGAAGCATCATTGGGCTTGCTGCCTGCGGGATTGCATTTGTCATATTTGCCCCGCTGATAAAAATCCAGTCGCCGGGTCCTGTTTTTTTTTCCCAGGTGCGTATGGGCAAGAACGGCAGGAAGTTTAAGCTTTATAAATTCCGCTCCATGAATGTCAATGCGGAGGAGCAGAAGGCGTCCTTGATGGCGCAGAATGAAATGTCCGGCTTCATGTTTAAGATGGCGGACGATCCAAGAGTATTTCCGATTGGGCGGGTGATGCGCAGGCTTTCCATTGATGAGCTGCCGCAGTTTTTCAATGTGTTAAAGGGCGATATGAGCTTAGTCGGCACCCGGCCGCCGACCGTTGAGGAATTTGAGCAGTATGAGAGCCACCATAAGGCGAGGCTTGGGATTAAGCCGGGCATCACCGGGATGTGGCAGGTCAGCGGGCGCAGCGACATTAAGGATTTTGAAGAGGTGGTCGCGCTGGATACGCATTACATTTCCCAGTGGAGCATCGGACTGGATTTTAAAATCCTGTTTAAGACACTGCAGGTTGTGATTACAGGGAAAGGCTCGGAATAACGTATGAATATTCGATATCAGTATGATTATATACGCGGCCTTCTGAAGCGGTATGGCTTTTGGGGGCTTTTGGTGAAAAGTTTGGAGCGCCGATGCTCGCCGATGCGGCGCTATTCCTCCTGCTATCAGCAGTTTCTGCCGAAGGAGGAGGAGCTTATGAGGCAGAGGGAAAACCCGCTGCCCTTTGCGCCGGTTGTCAGCATTGTCGTCCCGGCGTATGAAACGCCGCGGGATTATCTGTGTGCGCTGATTGCATCCGTACAGGCGCAGAGCTATCCGCATTGGGAGCTCTGCATTGCAGACGGCAGCGAAACAGATGCGGTGGAGCGGACGGCTGCAGACTATGCCGGGCGTGACAGCCGGATCCGTTATATCCGGCTGTCGGAAAACGGCGGCATTTCGGAAAATACCAACAGAGGGCTGGCGGCGGCACAGGGAAGCTACCTTGCGCTGATGGATCATGACGATTTGATTACGCCCAATGCGCTTTATGAGATGGTGTTATGCTTAAATGAGGCATACGAGGAGGAGGAGCGGGCGCTTGCGCTGATTTATTCGGATGAGGATAAAATAAGCAGTGACGGCTCCGTACACAGCAGGCCGCATTTTAAGCCGGATTTTAACCTGGAGTTTTTGCGGCACAATAATTATATTTGCCATTTTCTGCTGTTTTCGAGGGAGCTTCTTAAGAAGGCGGGCGGTTTTTTGAAGGAATATGACGGTGCGCAGGATTATGATTTTGTGCTTCGCTGCGTGGATGCGGGAGCCGTTGTGCGCCATGTGCCGAAAATCCTGTATCACTGGCGGATTCACGAGGGATCGACGGCAGGCAACAGTGGAGATAAGCCGTATGCGTTTGACAAGGGCTGCAGCGCAATTGAAGCGCATTTAAAGAGGCGCGGCACGGCGGGCAGGGTCACGGTGACAGAGGATCTCGGCGTTTACCGGGTTTCTTACGAATTGAAGGGCAATTATTCGCTTACAATTTTATTTTCTACTTTAGATCAGCTGATAAGCCTGCGCTCCTATTACGGCATGGTCTATACGGGCGAAGGCTACCGGCTGGAAATTGAGTATGCTTCGTTAAATGCGCCGTGGTTTAGCATGGATCGGTTCTGTAAAGGAGATTATGTATTATTTATTGACGATAGAATTAAGGTGAAGCTGGAAGGCCTGGTTGAGAAGCTGCTTTCCGTCTGCCAGCAGAAGGAAAACGGCATTGTTTCCGCCAAGCTGCTCACACCGTTTCGGAGTGTGGCTGCCTGTGGGATGATTTACAACAGCAGCGGAAAGCTGATTCCGGCCTGCGGGGGAATTCCCGCCGCATTTAAAGGATATTTCCTCCATGCGGCCATTCCGCAGAATGTCAGCGCCGTGCCCTTTTACTGCGTGATATTCCGTCTGCCGGAATATTTTCGGGTGGGAGGCTTTGATGAACGGCTGAGCGGCCTGGGCCAGGATGCGGCCCTGAGCTTTGAGTTTGCGGAGATAGGCCTTGCGACGGTGGTGACGCCAGAGGTGACGGCAGTATTCAGCGGGAGCTTTCGGAGAGAAGAGGGAAAGAGGGAGTGGTTTCAGCGGATTTGGAGGAAAAAGCTTTCCATGCCGGATCCCTGCTATAACCGCAATTTAAGCTTAAAGCCAAGACACACCTATGCCATGAAGCAGGAAGGAGAATAAGGACAGAAAACGCGATGCGGGATATATTTATTATCGGGAGCAAGGGCATTCCGGCGGCTTACGGCGGATTTGAAGCCTTTGTGGAACAGCTTACAAGACATCAGGCGGATCGGGGCATCCGCTACCACATCGCCTGCATGGCGGACAAAAGAGGAGACTTCGAGTACCAGGGTGCGCACTGCTTTCTGCTGAAGGTGCCCCGGATCGGCCCGGCCAGGGCCGTCTGGTATGATCTGGCGGCATTTTCTTACTGCCTCCGCTATATCCGGGCGCATCAGCTTACGCATCCGGCCGTTTATGTCCTGGCCTGCCGGATCGGCCCCTTTATCGGGGGTTTAAAGCGCAGGCTAAAGGGGGCGGGCGGCACTCTTTTCGTCAATCCGGACGGCCATGAATGGATGCGGGCCAAATGGAGCAGGCCCGTCCGGGCCTATTGGCGCTTTTCGGAGCGGCTGATGGTAAAGCATGCCGATTTGCTTGTCTGTGATTCGAAAAATATGGAACGCTATATCCGGGATACCTACCGCGCGTATGCGCCGCGGACACAGTTTATTGCGTACGGGGCGGACGTTGGGGCAAGCAGCCTGCCGGATACGGATGCGGATCTTCTTGCCTGGTACCAGAAATGGGGACTTGCGCCGGGCGGATATTTTCTGATTGTAGGGCGGTTTGTGCCGGAGAACAATTATGAAACGATGATCCGGGAATTTAGGAAGACAAATACCAAAAAGAAGCTTGCGATTATCAGCAACGTGGAGGAAAATCCTTTTTACCGCAGGCTAAAGGAAGAAACCGGGTTTGACCGGGACAGCCGTATTGTCTTCTGCAAAACCGTCTATGAGGAGCAGCTTTTGAAAAAAATACGTGAAAATGCCTGCGCCTATCTGCACGGGCATGAGGTAGGAGGGACCAATCCTTCCCTGCTGGAGGCGCTTGGCAGCACGGATGTGAATCTGCTTTTGGACGTGGGGTTTAACCGGGAGGTCGGAGAGGACGCGGCGCTTTATTGGACCAAGGAGGCAGGCAACCTGTCTCGGCTGCTTGAACGGGCGGCGGTCATGCCGGACGGGGAAAAAAAGAGGCTTGGAAGCCTCGCCAAACAGAGAATTGCGTCGGCTTACAGCCATGAGCGCATTTGCGCAGCATACGAAAAACTGTTTCGGCGCATATAAAACGGTGGAAAAATGGGAAAAATAAGAATATCAGTAGCGATGGCTTCCTACAACGGAGAAAAATATATCAAAGAGCAGATGGATTCGATTTTAAGGAATTTAAACCCTCAGGATGAAATTGTCGTATCGGACGACGGCTCGACAGACGCAACGCTTCGCATTTTAAAAAGCTATCAGGGTGGGAAAATCCCCGTCCGTCTTAAAAAAGGCCCCGGAAGGGGAATTAAGCAGAACATCGGTACGGCCCTGGCAGCCTGCAGGGGAACGTATATTTTTCTGGCCGATCAGGACGATGTCTGGACGGACGATAAGGTAGAGCGGGTGATGGCGCATCTGGGGAAGGACGGCTGCAGGCTGGTCTGCCACGACGCGAAGGTCATGGATGCATCTCTGACGAAGGTACTGATGCCGTCATTTTTTGCGTATCGCGGTTCAAAACCCGGATTTTTGAACAATTTGCTGAAAAACCGCTATATGGGCTGCTGCATGGCATTTGAGGCCGGTCTGCTTTCCGGTGTGCTGCCGATTCCCGACGAGATCGAAATGCACGATCAGTGGATCGGATTGTTAAACGACTGGGGAGGCGCAAAAAGCACGTTTCTTCGGGAAAAGCTGCTGTACTACCGCAGGCATGAGGCAAATGTTTCGGATTTTTCTCATGGGACGGTGCCCGGGATGCTGCGGAAGCGGGCGGTGCTGTTCTGTGCGCTGTTCCGTCGAAAAATATTACGAAAATATTAAGAAATTTTGTGGAAATTATACAATTTGTTCTTTATTTGTAATGATTGACATAAATGGAAAAAAGTTATATAGTATCTTTGGTGTTTTCAAAATTATACTTCAGGAGAAGGGATAGCCTGAGAGAACGGAGTTAAGATAAGATGAGCAAGAAAAGAAGGAAGAAAAAAAACAGAGTGATTTTGTTTGCGGCGGAGCTGGTGGTTCTGGTTGTTTTACTGGCAGGGCTGTATGTGTATTCAAAGGTGGATAAGGTAGACAGCACAGGTGAAATCGAAAAGGAGGAGGTCAATATTGATCTGGATTCCGAAACGGCAGAGGTCTTAAAGGGCTATACGAATATTGCGATTTTCGGCCTGGACAACCGCCAGAACGGCAAATACGACGGCGGCAACAGCGACTGTATTATGATTGCCAGCATCAATAACGATACGAAGAAGGTAAAGCTGATATCCGTTTACCGCGATACGTTTTTATATACAAAGGAAGGCACTTATAATAAGATCAATTCCGCCTATGCGACCGGCGGGGCCAAGGGCGCGGTTGCGGCGCTGAACCGGAACCTGAACCTGGATATTGTCGATTATATCTCCGTGGATTTTCGAGCGCTGGTGGATGCGGTGGATCTGATTGACGGCGTGGAAATTACACTGACCGATCAGGAAGCGCAGATTATGAATGACAATTATATTGACGAGATCAACCAGGTTGCGGACCGCAGCTCCCAAAAGATAAGCGGCGGCGGCACCTATACCTTGGACGGTGTGCAGACGCTTGCGTACTGCCGTATCCGTTATACGACAGGGCTGGACTTCAAGCGTACCGAGCGCCAGAGAGAGGTGCTCATGAAGATGTTTGAAAAGACGAAGCAGTCCGGGATTGGGACAATCGGCAGCCTGATCGACAAGATGTTTGACGAGATTTCCACCAGCTATACCTCCGGCGGGATGCTGGATCTGGCGAAAAGCCTGATGGATTATGAGGTGGAGGATTCCCATGGCTGGCCGTTTGAGCTCTGCACAGGCGTATACGGCTCGAAGGGCGATCTGGTCGTACCGACCGATTTGAAGAAAAATGTGCAGGATCTGCACGAATATCTGTTCCAGGAGGAGAATACGGTTTCTCCTGCAGTCAATGAAATCAGTGATTATATTATAAATTATACAGGCTGTACAACAGAGGCGACGAGCAGGTTTGACAATCCTCTGACCGGGGACGACAATACCAGCTCGGATCCGGAATACGTGCCCGGGCAGGAGGAATAGGACGGCAGACACGTTTGGGGTGGAAGATACCAGAAAGGATCTTTCACCCTTTTTGCACGTTATTTTCACAAAAGCAACACAAATTCGGGGTAAACTTTCAGCATAAAAACAAAAGAAACCATGCACAAAAGGAGAAAGGAAGCTTGGGATATGGAAGGATATCAGAATGAGGAAGGATTCGATCAGCAGAATCCGATCGGTTATTATTCATACGGGCAGAACGACGGCGCCTCTGACGAGGCCAGGGACGGCGCTTACGAGCCGTACCAGGATGCACAGGATTTATCCGGGCAGCCGAAGAAAAGGAAGAGCGGGCTTGCCGGAAAGCTGGTAAAGTGCGCGGCGCTTGGCCTGGCGTTCGGAGTAGTGGCGGCTGCGGGATTTGCAGGAACAAATTATTTTTTTGCAGGCGTGCTTAAAGAGGACGCTCCCGTGAAAGATAAGCAGGAAGCTCTCTCCGGCGGTGATTTGAATGTTTCCGAGGGAACGGAGGCGATAGATCGGATATCCAGCCGGCCGGAGGGTGCAGGCCAGAAGAGCCTGGGCGCAGTGGCCGACGTTTCCGGAATTGTGGATGAGGTCATGCCCTCAATTGTATCCATTACGACGATTGCAAGGACCCAGATGCCCAATTTTTTCTTTGGGCAGATGCAGGAATACGAGAGCGAGGGCTGCGGCTCCGGCATTATTGTCAGCCAGGATGAGGAGAACCTCTATGTGGCGACGAACAACCATGTCGTAGAGGGAGCACAGACGCTGACCGTATTGTTTGCGGACGGCAATTCCGTCAGCGCACAGATTAAGGGAACGGATGAGAGCAGCGATCTGGCGGTGGTCAGCATAGCCCTTTCGGATATTGAGGATGAGACAAAGCAGGCGATCCGGACGGCGACCTTCGGAGATTCTACCGCTTTGCAGACCGGACAGATGGCCATTGCCATCGGCAACGCGCTCGGCTACGGACAGTCCGTGACGACAGGCGTGATCAGCGCGCTTGACCGGGAGGTTACCGTGACAAGCGAAACCGACGGCAGCGCCGTGACGAATGCGCTGGTGCAGACCGATGCGGCGATTAATCCGGGCAACAGCGGAGGCGCGTTGTTAAATGCGCAGGGCGAGGTAATCGGCATCAATTCCGTGAAGTATTCGGAGACGAGCGTAGAGGGAATGGGATATGCCATTCCGTCCAAGACCGCTATCCCGATTATCCGCCAGCTGATTACCAGAGAGCTTGTGACCGGACCGGAGACGGCCTATCTTGGGATTTCCGGTGTGGATGTGACGCAGAGTATGTCAGATACGTATCAAATGCCGTCCGGCGTATTTGTGGCGCAGGTAGTCGAGGGCAGCGGTGCAGACAATGCAGGCCTGATACAGGGCGATATTATTACCCGGTTCGACGGCAGGAATATTAAGTCCATGGAAGAAATGCAGGAGCTGATGCAGTATCTTCCGGCAGGCTCCGCCGTAGAGGTGACGATAGAACGGGCGCAGAACGGCGAATACGTGGAGAAGACGCTGGAAATTACACTCGGCGCAAAAAAATAAAACCGAATAACGCAGGAAAAGAGCCTGATACCGGCAGCTTCTGGAAAAACTGGTAGCAGGTTCTTTTTTCTGTTTGTTTCTTTTTTGTAACAATTATATTATAATAAAAAAGAATTACGTAACAAAGAGGGTGGTGGGAGATGAAAAAATGGATAGCGGTTCTGGCAATATGTTTTTCTATGCTGTTTTCGCTGCCGGCCTATGCGGATGAGGCGTATGATATACCGGAGCTGTCGGAGGAAATTGAAGCGTTGGTGAAGGAGGAGCCGGTGTCTGAAACAAAGGAGCTCTACCGCCTTTTAAAAAAGGATGCGGCGCTTGCCTCTTACCAGCCCGGACTTACACAGAGCGTGTACGATCCGAGGCCGCAGGGCAGGGTTACGCCGGTGCGCATGCAGCGGTCGAATACCTGCTGGGCATTTTCCACGCTTGCGGCGGGCGAGCAGTCTTTGGTTTCGAAGGGACTTATGGATGCGGCGGCTTTGGATTTGTCCGAGGCGCAGCTGACGTATTTTTTTTATCATTCGGTTCCCGATCCGCTCGGGAATACGGCAGGCGACGGCAATTACAACCGGTCGGCGACTGATTTTATGGCGGTGGGCTCCAATACCATTTTTTCGACGTTCGCGCTGGCCGGCTGGGTCGGGGCGGCGGACGAGGCGGCGGCGCCCTTTGAAGAGCTGTGGCCGGAGACGGTATATGCGGATTCCATGGCCTATGCGGACACGGCGCATTTACAGAACGCCTACTGGATTAATTTTAAGGACGTGGACGCTGTCAATGTCGTCAAGCAGATGATTTTAAAATACGGCGCGGCCGCAATCAACCTGTACTGGGGCAGCCGTTATTATGACAGCAGTACATATGCTTATTATTTTCCGCTGGACAGCAGTCAGGCAAATAATCATTCCGCGGCGATTGTAGGCTGGGACGATACATTTGCAAGGGAGAATTTTAAAGAGGAATGCCGCCCGCAGAGCGACGGCGCGTGGATTGTAAAAAACAGCTACGGAGAGGGCTGGGGCGACGGCGGCTACTTCTATCTTTCCTACGAGGACAGCGCGGTCAATTCCGGCAATACCAGTGCAAACCGCGCCAGGGCGTATGTGTTTGATTTTGAGCCGGCGGATAATTACGATTACAATTACCAGTATGACGGATCTGCCGGGGCATACAACGCCAGCTATTCGGACAGTACGTTGACGCGGGTGGACAGCGGGGATGCCATTGCCAATGTATTTGCGGTGCAGAGGGAGGAGGAAGCGTATACCGAAACGCTGCGGGCGGTTTCCTTTGCACTGCTGGATACCGCCGTTTCCTACCGCATTCAGATTTATAAAAATCCGCGGGACCCCAAAGATCCGGCCTCCGGTACGGCAATGCTGCTCGTTCCGGCAGAGGGAAGCACCAGCTATGCCGGATATTATACGGTACCGCTTAACACGCCGGTTCCGCTGCACGGAGGAGAGACCTTTTCCGTGGTCATTACCCTGGAAAAGGAAAGCGGCGGACCGATCAATTTTTTTGTGGACAAAAGCTACCAGAACGGGAGTTGGATTTCCTTTGTCAATGAGGTGGAACAGGGGCAGAGCTTCCGTGTGCGGGAGGATGCATGGGAGGATTTGGCCGTGCACGGCATTACGGCGCGGATTAAGGCCTTTACAGACGCCGGGGAGCCTGTGCCTGCGCAGCAGATCCTGTTAAACGGCATACAAAAGGATTTGGAGGGAAATTATTTTTTAAATCTCTGGACGGATGAAGAATTCACACTGAATGCGCAGGTTTATCCGGCGGCGGCAGAGCAGACCATCCGTTGGGAAATATCGGATCCGTCGGCTGCGTCTGTGGATGCGGCGGGGCACATAAAGCCTCTGGCAGGCGGAAACGCTGTGATTACGGGCTATACCGGGGATGGCAGCGGCATTGCAGTCAGCATCAGGTTGCATGTTCTGGAGAAGGCGCGGCAGATTCTTTTGAGTGCAGACACGCTTTCTCTTACGGCGGGGGAAAGCGCAGCGCTTACGGCGCAGCTGGTTCCGCCGGGCGCTTATCCAGAGGAAATTTTGTGGAGCTCGTCAGACGAAGCGGTTGTGAAAACAGACCGCTTCGGCGCCATAGAGGCCATAGCGGCCGGAGAGGCGGTCGTACGGGCAAGCTTTGCATCCAATGAAGGAATCTATGCAGAGTGCACCGTCCGGGTGACGGATGCGGCCGATACGAGGCCGGACAGAACGGATGCAGGCGGTACCAGGCAGGAACGGCTGGCGGATCCGCAGGGCACGGGTCCTCCAAATCCGGTGGAGCCAAACGGCGCATCCGGGGCGGTAAGAACGGCGGGCGCAAGGACTTCGGATCGGGCATTCCGAAAGGCCCTGTTTTGGGGAGGCATGCTTTTGCTGGGACTGTTTCTGCTGCGGCAGAAAAAAAAGACAAAATATTAAAATAAATTTAAGAAATTTTTACCGTATCCGGGGGAGGCAGTATTGTAGAAAAATACAGATTGTGCTACAATAAAAACGTTTTGAAAGGCTTGTTTTTCAGGTAGGAGGCAGCAGGAGGAAGTGACGATGAGGAAGAAAAGAATAGTGATTGCGTTAGGGCACGAGGCCTTAGGGACGATACTGCCGGATCAGAAGACGGCTGCCAAAAAGACGGCCAAGGCCGTGGCAGATTTGATAGAGGCCGGCTTTCAGGTCGTAATTTCACACAGCAACGGGCCCCAGGTGGGCATGATTCATACGGCAATGTCGGAGTTTTGCAAGCAGCATCCGGAATATACGGCAACGCCTATGTCCGTGTGTTCTGCTATGAGCCAGGGCTATATCGGCTACGATTTGCAGAATGAAATCCGTACGGAGCTTTTGAACCGGGGCATCTATAAAACCGTATCTACCATATTGACCCAGGTGTGCGTAGACCCTTATGACGAAGCCTTTTATCACCCGACGAAGGTCATCGGGCGGGTTCTGACAGAGGACGAGGCAAAGGCAGAGGAGAAAAAGGGCAATCATGTCGTGGAATGCGGCGGCGGCTACCGCAGGATCGTAGCGGCGCCAAAGCCGATGGATATCGTCGAAATTGATGCGATCCGCGCCTTAAGCGATGTGGATCAGGTAGTGATTGCGTGCGGCGGCGGGGGAATTCCCGTGCTCATGCAGGCCAATAAGCTCAAAGGGGCCAGCGCAGTCATTGAGAAGGATCTTGCGGCCGGCCGGCTGGCAGAGCTTCTCGACGCAGATATGTTTGTGATTTTAACAGGCGAGGACAAGGTATGCCTGCATTACAACACGGCGGAGGAGACGCCGCTTGATGAGCTGACAGCCGAACAGGCGCGCGCTTATATTGCGGAGGGCCAGTTTGAGGAAGGGACGATTTTGCCGAAAATTCAGGCGGCAGTCGATTTTATCGGAGATTCTGCGGTAAAAAAGGTATTGATTACCAGACTGGACAAATCAAGAGAAGCAATGGCGGGTACCACAGGAACGGTTATCCGCAAATAAACGGACAGCATAGAGGATGGAAAGGATATAAGATGAAGAGAGTAAAGAGATGGACAGCATGGCTGCTTGCGTGCGCCCTGGTACTGACCTTGGGGCACAGTAACATTGCGGCAGCAGAGGACGAGGCACAAGAGGCGGTACTGGTCAATTATCTGGTTGTGGAGGAGCCGATGTTAAGCACACCGGGGACGCAGCGGGTCATGCTTGGAATCGGAGATAAGGATACCGCGCTGGAATCGGCGGTATTGTCCTACAAAAGCCAGGCGACGGGCGAGGTTTATGAGGTAAAAGCGGCAGAGCTGTTAGACGGATTTGCCCTGTTTGAGATGGAATATCCGGATGAGAGCTGGAACGGCGTCTATCAGCTGGAGCGTGTTTCGTATACGGCAGACGGGCAGACCGAGGCATCCTCCTTTGAGCAGATGGGAATTGACGCGGCGTTTGGTATCAACCAGGAGACAGACAGCGAACCGGATGACGTGCTTTTAACCGACGAGGAGCTGGAGGCTTTGGCGGCCCAGACCCAGATGGACGTAGTGGCCTTAGACGGCGAGGGAAATCCCGTTTCCGGGGGGACTCTTGCAGAGGCCTTAGAGGACGCCGGCTGCGATACGGCCGACGGGGCAAAAGCGGCAGTGGCGGATATGCGCAGGGGCGCCGGCGAAGGCGTAGAAGCCACCGGCATGAAGAGCCTGGTTGTGGTGCTGGACGCCGGACACGGCGGCAGTGATCCGGGCGCAGTGGCCAACGGAATCGTGGAAAAGACCGTCAACCTGAAAATTGCGCAGTATTGTAAGGCGGAGCTGGAGGAGTATTCGGGCGTTATGGTCTATATGACAAGGAATGACGATACCTACCTTTCCCTGGCGGCCCGTGCGCAGGTGGCGATTGATAAAAGGGCGGATGTATTTGTAAGCCTTCACAATAACTCGAATACGAGCTCCGTGCCCCACGGCGCCAATGTGTATTATCCGAATGCAAACTATAATGCAAGCTGCGGAGCGACCGGGCAGGCGCTGGCAAATACGATTTTGTCCAAGCTGACAGAGCTTGGCCTTGCGAACGGGGGAATCCACATCCGCAATTCGGAAAACGGCACCAAATATCCGGACGGCAGTGCAGCCGATTATTACGGCGTGATCAAGCGCTGCAAGGAGAACGGCATTCCGGCTCTGATTGTAGAGCATGCGTTTATCTCCAACGCCTCGGACGCCCAAAATTATCTGAGCACAGACGCGCAGCTAAAGAAGCTCGGCGTGGCGGATGCAACCGGAATTGCAGAATATTACGGCCTGAAAAAGGGCCTGGGCTTTAACAGCATCCAGTCCAAAAGCGGTACCACAATGGATTTGACCTGGACGCCTGTAGTCGGCGTGACAGGCTATTGTATTTACCGCAGCTTAGCCAGCGGAGACGGCTTTGAAGAGGTGGCCAGGATTACCTCCGCCGCAACGACCAGCTGGCGGGATACCGGCCTGACCAGCGGTACGACCTATTATTACAAGATACGGACCTATACCAAGTCCGGCTCCGATATCAAATACAGTAAATACAGCGCGGTCGCCTCCGGGACGACGGTGGTAAGCCCGGAGATTTCCTCTGTAAAGTCCAAGAGCAGCAAGAACCTGGAGATCAGCTGGTCTACCATAAACGGCGTATCCAATTACGAGCTTTACCGTGCGGGCAAGAAGAACGGCACCTATAAAAAAATTGCAACGCTGACGGGGATCAACCGTGTCAATTACATGGACAAAAAGGTAACCGCAGGAAAGAAATATTTTTATAAAATCCGTTCCGTTTCACAGGTAGACGGCACTACGGTATACAGCGAATACAGCGCTCCCGTATCCGGGCGAACGGCGAAGGTTCCGACGAATGTCGCCGTGAAATCACAGGCGACGGATACGCTGCGTATTTCCTGGACAGGAGACGCCAATGCGGCCGGATATGTCATCAAACGCGCCACATCCGCAAACGGCAAGTACAAAAAGGTCGGAACGGCAGAGGGCGGCTCCGCCACACATTATGATGACGTCGGTGTAAAAGCGAATACATATTATTACTACAAGGTACAGGCATACAACTACAATAACGGCATAAAAGGCGTCAGCGGCTTCGGTAAATCGGCTTCGGCGAAAACCATAAAGAAGACGGCGATCAATAAGCTGGTGACCAATTCCGCTACCAGCCAGACGATCAGCTGGAAAAAGGTCAGCGGCATTGACGGCTATCTGGTTTACCAGAGCACGTCGAAGAACGGCAAGTACAAAAAGCTCAAAAAGCTTTCCGCGTCAAAGACCTCTTACAAGGTGACGAATCTGACACCCGGCGTCAGGTATTATTACAAAATCCGCACTAGGAAAAAAATAAGCGGAAAGGTACACTACGGATCCTATTCCACCATACGTAATGCATGGACGCCAAAGGCGCCGGAGTTAACAGCGGCGCTCGGGAATACAGCAGGCAGTATTCAATTGTACTGGAATCCGATAGATGGAGCGCAAGGCTACGATATTTACCGCGCGGACACGGAGAACGGCAGCTATCAGAAGATTGCTTCGGCACAAGGTTCCTATGTCAGCTGGATCGACCGGGATTTGAATATGAACAGCACGTATTATTATAAGATCGAAGCGACGGTCAAGAATTACAAAACAACCATCCAAAGCGGTATGAGCCAGGCCGTGGCGGGGCGTCCGGTATCGGCGACAAATATCACCTCAGTTGCGGAAAATGCGCAGAATCTGCTGGAGATTACCTGGAGCGCCGTCGGAGACGTTCAGGGCTATCAGATTTACAGGAGCACGGAAGCAGACGGGACCTATAGCCTGCTCGGCGCCGTTCTGGATCCGAACGCGGTTAGCTATGTGGACCGCACGGCGGAACGGGGTGTGGTATACTATTACAAAATTGTGCTGATTGGGCAGTATGGCGGCAGTCCGGTATATGGAGCGTATTCACCGGCAGCCTCTGGCAGTCTTCCACAGGCGTAGCAGTTTTTGGAAAAAAGAAAATAGGAGAGGATCATGAGAAAAGTATGGAGTAAAATGTTTCTGTTGTTGTGTTTTTTTGCCCTGACGGTCGGTATGCCCAGGCATGTTTATGCAGCGGGGCCGCTTTCTGTTACGGCAGCAGCAGTATCCAGCAGCAAAATTGAATTGACATGGGGACCTGTCAGTGAAGCGGACAGCTATGCCGTGTATCGGAAATCACCAACCGACGGCCGCTTCCTCAAGCTGGCGGAGGTATCGGCCGTCGCTTACCGGGATACAACAGTAAGCGCGGGCGTGACATATTCCTATAAGGTCGTTGCAATCAGCCGTGAAAACGGAAAAGAAATGTTACATACAGAGACAGCCGTTCAGGCGAGGGCGCCGAAGAAAATCGGCATCAAAAAGGTTTCGGTAAAGAGTCCGACTGCCATGCAGGTGATCTGGGAGGCGTCGGCGGGCAGTAACGGCTATCAGGTCTTCCGTGCAGAGAGCGAAAACGGCAGATATGAGGAAATCGGCAGAGTAGGCGGAAAGGGAAGCTTAAGCTTCACCGATGAAACTGTCGTACCTGGTAAGGCCTATTATTACAAAATACGCCCGACAAACCAAAACCATACGGGCTTTGGTTCGTTTTCCGCCCCCATGCGCGGGCGCACAATCGCAAAGACGTCCATTACGGCTATTTCTGCTCTTTCCTCGGATACGATGCAGATTTCCTGGCGAAAGATCAGCAATGCTCAGTTTTATGAAATTTACCGCAGCACGTCGGCGGGGGGCAAATTCAGAAGGCTTGCGACGGTAAAGGGCGGCACGCGCAAATTTACGGACAAATCCGTCAAAAGCGGTAAAAAATACTACTACAAAATCAATGTCATTGCCAACCAGGACGGCGTCAAAATATCCAGCGGATATTCGGAGGCGGCGTCTGTGCGGTCGTTAAAGCAGGTAAAGATTTCTTCCGTTAAGCTAAAGGCGGACAATTCTCTTCTGGTGAAGTGGGGCAAGGTGGCAGGCGCGACCAAGTACAAGATTTTCCGCGCAACCTCCAAAAACGGCTCCTATAAAAAGATTGCCATCCTGCCGGCTACAGGAGCTTCTACACTGACCTATACCGATAAGAAGGTTGTTTCAGGCAAAACCTATTATTACCGGGTACAGGCATTTTCCCAGGAGCAGGGAATTGTCAGCGCAGGAAGCAGCAGCAAGTCCGAAGCGAAGGGGGCCTCTATATACTATGCGATTATGGGAAAGACCTCTGTCACAGCCGAGCAGATGACAGAGCTATTCGAGGATTCCGGCAAGGCGTTCCCATCCTCTGTTTACCGGGACAAGGGCGCGGAGGATATCGAAGAGTTCTGTGATATCGTAATCGAAGAAAGCGAAGCGGAGGGCGTAAAGGCGGAGGTGATTTTCGCCCAGATCTGCCTGGAAACCGGCTATTTGCAGTTCAACGGCCAGGTGAGCGCCGGGCAGTGCAATTTCTCCGGCTTGGGTGCAACCGACGACGGTGCAGCGGGCGCTACATTTGCCGATGTAAGTACCGGAATCCGAGCGCAGGTACAGCATTTAAAGGGCTATGCTTCTAAGGACAGCTTAAATCAGCCATGTGTAGACCCCAGGTTTGGCTATCTTTCCGCTAAGCGCGCATCGGCAAAATACGTGGAGGATCTGGGGAACGGCAGCTGGGCGACAGACCCGAATTATGCCGAGAAGCTGATAAGGCTGATCAATACCATGAAGAGTTATTAAAAAGGCTATTCCCAAATGCGGGAACCTGTGTTATAATACAGGCACTTATCATATGGAGAAAAGGAAGTAGAGAGTATGACAGAAAGCGGATTGTTGATATTTCTGGGAATTATCGTTTTATTTGTCGTCATCGTGGCCGTGGTTACGGTGGTATCTGCAGTGTCCGGCGCAGTAGCGGCCATTGTGCAGAAGAATGTTGAAGAAGAGGAATAGGAATTAGTCCTGTTCCGAGAAAGGTAAGGAGAAAGAGGAGTACATCTATACGGCCAGCAGAGAGGACAGCCCATCGGCTGAAAGGCAGTCCGGGTACGGTATGTGGAAGGTAGCTTTTGAACTGGCAGGCCGAATTTCGTACAGCGATGCTGTACTGGCAGTAAGTCTGCACGGGTCATTCCGTTAGCGATGAAATGAGATACAAGCAAGGTGGTACCGCGCAGAAATTCGCCCTTGGAGGCTGTCCGTGACAGCTTTCAGGGGCTTTTTATTTTAATAGAAGAAGGAGAATCAAAGCATGAGCAAAGAACTGGCAAAAACGTACGATCCACAAGGCATTGAGGAACGCCTCTACCAGAAGTGGGAGGACAATGGGTATTTCCGTGCAAAGGCGGACAAAAGCAAAAAACCCTTTACAATTGTGATGCCGCCGCCGAATATTACGGGGCAGCTTCATATGGGGCATGCCTTAGACAACACGATGCAGGACATTTTGATCCGCTATAAGAGGATGCAGGGCTACAATGCGCTCTGGCAGCCGGGAACGGATCACGCGGCGATTGCGACCGAGGTAAAGGTCATAGAATCGTTAAAGGAGCAGGGGATTGACAAGGATGACCTGGGCCGGGAGGGATTTCTTGAAAAATGCTGGGACTGGCGCCGGGAGTACGGCGACAGGATCTTAAAGCAGCTGAAAAAGATGGGATCCTCCGCGGATTGGGAGCGGGAACGCTTTACGATGGACGAGGGCTGCTCCGATGCCGTTCTGGAGGTATTCGTAAAGCTGTACGAGGAGGGCTATATTTATAAGGGTTCAAGGATTGTCAACTGGTGTCCGGTGTGCCAGACCTCTATTTCGGACGCTGAGGTAGAGCATGAGGAACAGGACGGATACTTCTGGCATATCAATTATCCGGTAGCAGGAGAGGAAGGCCGGTTTGTGGAAATCGCGACGACCAGGCCTGAGACGATGTTTGGCGATACGGCGGTAGCGGTCAACCCGGAGGATGAGAGATATCAGGATATTATCGGAAAGACGTTAAAGCTCCCGCTGACAGACCGCGAAATTCCGGTGATTGCGGATGCGTATGTCGATAAGGAATTTGGAACAGGCTGCGTAAAAATCACTCCGGCGCACGATCCTAACGACTTTGAGGTAGGGAAACGCCATAATTTAGAGGAGGTAGTTGTCATCAATGACGACGCGACCATGAATGCAGGGGCCGGAAAATTCGCAGGGATGGACCGTTACGAATGCCGGAAGGCTTTGGTAAAGGAGCTTGAGGAGCTGGGGCTTTTGGTAAAGGTAGAGCCGCACTCCCACAATGTCGGAACACATGACCGCTGCGGCACAACGGTAGAGCCGATGGTGAAGCAGCAGTGGTTTGTCAAAATGGACGAGCTGATCCGGCCTGCCGTAGAGGGCGTAAAGAACGGCGAAATCAAGCTGCTTCCAAAGCGTATGGAGAAAACCTATTTCAACTGGACGGATAACATCCGTGACTGGTGTATTTCCAGACAGCTCTGGTGGGGACACAGAATCCCGGCCTATTACTGTGAGGAGTGCGGTGAGATGACGGTTGCAAAGACGGTGCCGGAGAAATGTCCGAAATGCGGATGTGTGCATCTAAAGCAGGATGAGGATACGTTAGACACCTGGTTTTCCTCCGCGCTCTGGCCGTTTTCAACGCTGGGATGGCCCAAACAGACCGAGGATCTGGACTATTTTTATCCGAACGATGTGTTAGTAACGGGGTACGATATTATTTTCTTCTGGGTCATCCGGATGATTTTTTCCGGATACAGACAGATGGGAAAGGCGCCGTTTCATACGGTATTGTTCCATGGCTTAATCCGGGATTCCGAGGGGCGCAAGATGAGCAAATCGCTCGGCAACGGCATCGATCCGTTAGAGGTTATTGACAAATACGGAGCGGACGCGCTGCGTCTGACGCTGATTACCGGAAATGCGCCGGGCAACGATATGCGCTTTTACTGGGAGAGAGTGGAGGCGTCGAGGAACTTTGCCAATAAGGTGTGGAATGCGTCGCGTTTTATTATGATGAATATTGGGGATACCGCGCTTACAGTTCCGGCGAAGGAGGACCTTTTCACCGAGGATCGGTGGATTTTGTCGAAGGTAAACCGCCTGTCGAAGGAAGTAACCGAAAATATGGATAAATTTGAGCTGGGAATTGCCGTTCAGAAGGTATATGATTTTATCTGGGACGAGTTCTGCGACTGGTATATTGAGATGACAAAGCGCCGCACCTATCACCGCGAGGAGGATCCGGTTTCGGCGAATACGGCGCTCTGGACGTTAAAGGAGGTGCTTTCCCAGGCGCTTAAGCTGCTGCATCCGTTTATGCCGTTTATTACGGAGGAGATTTTCTGTACGCTTTGTCCAGAGGAAGAGACGATTATGCTTTCAGACTGGCCGGTATTTTTGGAGGAGCGGGATTTTGCCGCGGAGGAAGCCAGGGTGGAGCGCATAAAGGAGCTGGTAAAGAGCGTGAGGAACCGCCGTTCCGAGATGGATGTGCCGCCTTCCAAAAAGGCTTTTGTGTGTATCGTTTCAGAGAAGGAGGAGATCCGCGAAATCTTTGAATCGGAAAAGGAGATGTATGCGGGGCTGATGGGCGCAAGCACCGTATCGGTGCAGGCGGATCCGGCAGGCATCGGAGCGGACGCGGTGTCGATTGTTATTCCGGATGCGGTTGTGTATATTCCGCTGGAGGAGCTGGTGGATTTGGCGAAGGAGAAGGAGCGGCTTTTAAAGGAAGAGGAGCGTCTTTTAAAAGAATTGGCCCGTTCAAATGGGATGTTAAATAATGAGCGGTTTTTGAGCAAGGCGCCTTTGGCAAAGGTGCAGGAGGAAAGAGAAAAGCTGGCGAAGTATGAGCAGATGATAGAGCAGGTAAGGGCGCAGCTTCGCGGCATGAAGTAAGAGGGCAGAGAGGTCTGTCAGAAGGTATCCCGCAGGAATGCGGGATATTTTCGTTTTAAAAGGGAAAAGTGGGATTCCTGCAGCTTTGTGTAGGATTTTGCGGTGAGATAATAAAAATTTAATATTTTTTCACTTGCATATTCGGATTGCTATATTATAATGGTAGAGGTAATCTTCAGGAAATGAATAGCAGAGATAGATAATTTTGGATAACAGCGAGTATGGACAGGCAGGGAGGTGTATGTATGATTGATTTTGAAGAGGAGTTAAAGAAATTTCAGCCGAGCCTGGAGGTGGAGGAGGCAGAGGATGCCATTTATAACCGTGATCTGACCGATATGACAGATATTTTGCTGGAGATGATCAAAGAGAAGCATTAAGGCAGGGCATGAATGAGGTGAAATATGGAATGTTATAATTGCGGCGCCGAGCTGACATCGGATACCTACTGCAGGAAATGCGGTGCAGATGTCAGAGTGTACCGAAAAATATTGCTGGCATCGAACGGCTTTTACAACCAGGGGCTGGACCGGGCGAATGTCCGGAACCTTTCCGGCGCAATTGAAAGCTTAAAGAAGAGCCTGCAGTTAAATAAGATGAACATAGATGCCAGGAATCTTTTGGGCCTGGTGTATTTTGAAATGGGAGATACGGTGGCGGCTTTAAGCGAGTGGGTGATCAGTAAGAATTACCAGAGCCGCGACAACAGGGCCGGCCAGTATTTAAATGAGATACAGAATAATCCGGCAAGGCTGGATACGATTAACCAGACGATTAAGAAGTATAACCAGGCATTGCTGTACTGCAGGCAGGACAGCAGGGATCTGGCGATTATCCAGCTGAAAAAGGTGCTTTCGCTGAATCCGAAGCTGGTGAAGGGACATCAGCTGTTAGCGCTTTTGTATATGGAAGAGGGAAAGTACGATCAGGCCAATAAAGCCTTGCGCAGCGCGGCCCGGATTGACGAGAACAATACGACGACGCTTCGGTATCAGAAGGAGATCAAAAGCAAGCTGAAGGAATCGGGTGCGAAGAAGCCGAAAAAGGACGATTTGATTTCCTACCAGAGCGGCAACGATACGGTGATTATGCCGGCGCAGTTTAAGGATAATTCAGCCTGGCAGACGGTTTTGAATATTGTAATCGGCGTGGGGCTTGGAATTGCAATTACGATGTTTCTGTTGATTCCGAATATCCGGCAGCATTCGAAAAGCGAGGAAAATGAGGCGTTAAAGGCGGCAAATGAGACAATTTCCACGAAAACGAAGTCGATTGATGCATTAGAGGGCCAGGTGGAGGATTTAAATAATCAGGTCAAGGAGGCGAACGAGGCTTCGCAGGCGGTTGAGTCGAAGCTTGGCTCGTATGAGTCGCTGATTAGCGCGTTTGCAGCGTTTGCGGCGGATGATATGAATGCGGCGGGGCAGGCGTTGGAATCGGTGCAGACAGAAGGCTTCGGAGAGAATATCATGGCGGCTTATAACGACATAAGCGCCAAGGTGAATGAGAAGTATCTGGCCAGTATGTATCAGGAAGGGTACAGTGCGTACTCCAAGGGGGATTACCAGACAGCAGCAGAAAAGCTGGCGAAGGTGGCGGAGACGGACGAGTCCTATCAGGACGGGAACGCGATTTATTATCTGGCGCAGTCCTATCGGAGGCTGAATCAAATGGAGGATGCGCTGGTTTATTATCAAAAGGTGTTAGAGCAGCACCCGGGGACGGAGCGTGCGCGGGTAGCGAAGAGCTATCTGGATGCGAACGGGGGACAGACACAGGACGGACAGAGCGGTACGCAGGACGGCCAAAGAAGTTCGCAGGACGGGCAGAGCGGTACGCAGGACGGACAGGGCGGTACGCAGGATGAGCAGGGACAGCAGGACGGACAGGGCGGTACGCAGGATGAGCAGGGACAGCAGCCGGATAGCCCGCAGCAGGATGGACAGCAGCCGGAGCCGCAGGGGGAATAGCGGCATAAAGGAACAGAAGGACAGAATATACAAAAGACGTTAGGTCCATGAGAGGATGGACATTAGCGTCTTTTTATTTTTGGGAAACGCTTAGCCGTTTTTCGGTTCAGAGACAGAAAGGAAGGATTGTATGGATTGCAGGTATCAGTTAAAGGACGGGTGTATGCGGATTTCGATGCCGCGGGAGGTGGATCATCACTGTGCGGAGCAGCTGAGGCGGGAAGCGGATTTGCTGATTGGGGCTTATCATGTGCGCAGGCTGGTGTTTGATTTTGGAAAGACGGAGTTTATGGACAGCTCCGGGATTGGGGTGCTGATTGGCAGATGTAAGAATATGGGCTACAGCGGCGGAGAGGTGTCGGCGGAGCATTTAAACGAGCGGCTGCAGAAGATTTTTGTGGTGTCCGGTCTGCATAAGATGATTCATGTAACGGACGGACAGGAGGAACAGCGTGCAGGCAGTGATGGGGGAGAACAGGGATGAGAAATGAAATGCAGATAGAATTTGATGCAAAATCCGTCAATGAGGGATTTGCGCGGGTGGCGGTGGCGGTGTTTTTGACACAGCTGGACCCTACGCTGGATGAGGTGGCCGATGTGAAGACAGCAGTGTCTGAGGCGGTGACAAATGCAATTATCCACGGCTATGAGGAGCAGGGGGGAAAGGTGCTTTTAAGCTGTATATTAGAGGGGGATATGGTGTGTATCCGTGTAGAGGACACGGGAGTTGGCATGGCCGATGTGAAGAAGGCGATGGAGCCGTTTTATACGACGAAGCCGCAGCTGGAGCGTTCCGGGATGGGGTTTGCCTTTATGGAGGCTTTTATGGATGATATCCAGGTGGAATCGGAACCGCAAAAGGGGACGAGAGTGACTATGACAAAGAAAATCGGACAGAAGGAAGAAGAAAATCAGGATGGATGCGGTGATAGCTCTTATTAAGCAGGCACACGCAGGGGATAAAGAGGC
>CANDKL010000004.1 GCA_947385255.1 uncultured Roseburia sp.
TTTTTCTTTTCGACAGGCTGATATAAATTTTCCTATCATTTCTTGTTCCATGTTCTACCTCCTTGCAGCTAGTGCTCCATCCGGCCAGGAATTAGACTTGTGCTCTGCCTGCTTCGTACCATTGCATCGTTAAAATTTCTAGACGATGCCACCGCATCGCCGTCGAAATTTTGCCTAACACTGGCACGAATCATGCAGGGCAATAGTTTAATTCCTGACCGGATGTAGCACTAGTTTACAAACTAAAAACGGATTATGAAACGAACGAACAGTTGATTATATCGAATTCAACCGCCAGTTGATTGCTTATTTTTTAGTCTGGGTCTCGGTATTTATCCAGAGATACTTTGACCGCTTTTATCACATCTTCTATTATATGCATATCCTGTATGGAACAGGAATCCAGAATTTCTTCCAATTCCCCTTTTATGGCTGTTTTGTCTTTTTGGAGAGTATCGTAGAGAAGTTCATCTGTCTGTATGCATAAAACTTTTGCAATTTCCACAAAAACAGGCAGGCTCAATTTTGTGTTCCCTGTTTCGATATGGCTCATATGTGTTGTCGATATTCCTACTTTTTCTGCTAATTGTTCCTGTGATAAACGATAGGCCTTCCTAAATTTTCTTATTCGTTGACCGATTTTGTAATAATCCATAAATCTCACCGCCTATATAATTCAATACTCTTTATCCATCGGGAGATGGAACGGAATATCTTGCTTTAAATTGGATTCGAATAGACAGGATTCCGTCTGCATAATGGCCTTCTATACGGCCCTGCATCTGCTCTGTGAGCGTCCGTGCAATGGAAAGGCCAAGGCCTGTGGAGCGGGCGCCGGTTTCTACGGTGTATAACCGGTCGAACAGCCGTTGTGTTTTTACCTCATTTAAGTTCCGGGCGTGGTTGGAAAATGTGATTTCTCCTTCCTTTGTCATTGTGATTTGCAGATCCCCGTCGCTGTATTTGAGCGCGTTTCCCAGGATATTTCCGAAAATCCGGGAAAGAGACTGGGCGTTCAGCATACAGAATACCGGTTCCTCCGGGATGGATAGTTCCGGCGTAATGCCCCGGTGCGTAAGGGCTGCATAATGCGCGAGAATGCTTTCCTCTAAGGCCTGGTTCAGTAGGATTTTTTCCGGTGCGGCATGTTGTTCTCCAGATGCGGCGACGGAATAGCAGAAAAGCTCCTCGGACAGCTGCTTTAAATACCCGGCGCGTTCCCGGATAACGGCCAGGCAGCGGGCGGCGGATCCGGAGACCTCTTCTGTGTCCAGGATATCCAGGTAGCCGAGGATGGCGGTCAGCGGGGTACGAAGGTCGTGGGAAATGTTCGTGATGGATTCCTTTAAGGCCAGGTCGCCCTGGATAAAACGGCGCCGTTCGCTGCGAAGCAGGCGCAGCTGTTCGTTGATGCTTTCTGCAAGCAGGCGCATATGGCGGTCGCGGCTGGTGATGTCAATCAGCGTATTGGTATCGCTTTGCAGCCGGTCGGCAAAGGCCATGCGGATTTCGTCCGCAGATTTCTGTATCAAACGTATTTTCGTGATAAGCGCAAAAAGCAGGAAAAAGAAGGGGCTTAAGGCTGCCCACAGCAAAGGCTCCGTTAAAAATTCCATAGAAAACTCCTTATTTGATATCCTTTCGGGAAAATCCGAACAGGCCGGCTCCGGTGCACAGTATGACGATCAGGCTGTCATAGAGGAAGACGCGCACAAGCGGCAGCTCCTTGTCCAGAAGCGTCACGGCCTGGCCGGAGGGCAGGAATTCCATCAGGAAGGTATAGACCCTCCGTTTGGTTCCGGTAACATAATATTTGTTTGGTTCGGGCTCGCTCTGTATGATCTGGCCGTCCTCCATTTCTATATAATCGGTCCACATTTTGGGCTGTGAGAGCTCGGAATAGAGGAAGATGGAGGCAAACAGCATGAGAAAAGCAGTTAGTATGGTTACGGTGGCAAGGCTGGCCTTGCTGTGGATGAGCATGGCGGCCAGCGTGAAAAGCGCCGTATAGGCGAGCTCGATGATCAGCGTGCATGCAATCAGTAAAACCGCATGACCGGTCCCCATGGAAAAGGAGCCGAGCAGCGGGATGCCGACGCAAGCGCAGGGAAGCATGAAGCAGACTGCAAGAAAAAGGACGGCGCAGGCGCAGACGGTCAGATTGGAAACATAAATGGCGGCGCGGGAGTGGCCGATAATCAGCTTATTGCGGATGGTTCCGTCGCTGTATTCCGTTCCGACAAACAGGCTGATAAATACGGCGGTCAGTACGCCCATAAGCATGATATGAGAAAAAAACGGGCTGTCAATGGCTGTGGCAGGGCTGTTGTATTTGTCTGCTTGTATCCGGATCGCGATGGGATAATACAGGCCAAGCGCAAGCATGAAGCAGGCAAGCAGCCAGAAGATGCGGCTTTTCTTTAAACGGATGAGTCCGGCGGACAGTAATTTACGCATGGCTTTCACCTCCTATCAGATTGACATAATAGCTCTCCAGAGTTTCGTCGCGCTCCTCAAAGGCCACAAGCTCGCAGCTTTGTTCGGCAAGGGCAAGCACAAGCTCTGTGATGTTGACTTTGGCAAAAATGTCGGCCCTGCGGTCGGAGAGGATCTGATATTCCAGCTGCATGCCGTCTAAGACGTGTGCAAGCGCCCCTGTGTCGCTGACCTCTACACGGGCACATTTGCGGCAGGCGGCCTCAAGCTCCTTTGCACTGAGCTCCTTTACGATGTGTCCGCGGTCGATAAAGCCGTAATGTGTGGCAAGGCGGGACAGCTCATCTAAAATATGGCTGGAAATGAGCACCGTAATCTGGCGTTCGCGGTTTAATTTCAAAATCAGCTCGCGCATTTCAATGATGCCCTGCGGATCCAGCCCGTTGATCGGCTCGTCGAGCACGAGAAAATCCGGATCGCCGGCTAAGGCGATGGCGATGCCGAGTCGCTGGCGCATGCCCAAAGAAAAGTTTTTGGCTTTCTTTTTTCCGGTATCGGAAAGCCCGACCAGCGTTAAAAGCTCCGTAACGCCCGAATCCGACGGCAGACCCAAAATTCGGTACTGCTCCTTAAGGTTGTCTTCGGCAGTCATATCGAGGTAAATGGAGGGGGTTTCCACGACAGCGCCCATCCGGCGTCTGGCTTTTTTGATAGTCGGCTCGGTGTGTGTGGTGCCGTAGATGGCATAGCTGCCTGAGGTGGGCTGCTGCAGTCCGCAGATCAGCCGGATCAGAGTGGTTTTTCCGGCTCCGTTTTTGCCAACAAATCCGTAAATCGCTCCCTTGGGGACATGCATGGAAAGTCCATGCAGCGCTTTGAAATGCCGGTATGTTTTATCCAGCGCGTTCGTAGTCAGTACATATTCCATAAGTATTGTCTCCTTTCGTTTTGCTGCGTAGGAATGATATCGGAATCTATCTTAGCGCCAAATCGTTAAGAAAGCGGTTAAGAAAAAGGTTAGGATTTCGTTAAGATGCCGGATGGCATAAAGGTATCCTTTAGGGTTTCGTTAAGATGCCGGAAGCTTCAGCTGAAAACCGATGCCCCAGACCGATGCGATGTAGTCGGCGCCGCTGACGTCCTGCAGCTTTTTGCGCAGATGGCTGATATGGACCTTTAAGGAGTTTTCCGTGCAGTCCGGCGTATCGGCGCTGATGCGGTCAAGCATGACGGATTTGGCGATGACCTGCGTGGGATTCTGCATCAAAAGCTTTAGGATGGCGTATTCCGTACGGGTCAGCTTTACCGGCTGCCCCGAAATCAAAACCTGGTGCGAGGCGGTATCGAGCAAAAGATCGCCGCACTGTAAAGCTGCGGACGCAGATGTGCGGGGGGAGGTGCGCAGCCAGACGGCGATTCTGGCTAAAAGCTCTCGGGTATCAAACGGCTTGGTTACGTAGTCGCAGGCGCCGTTTAAAAGGAGCTTGACCTTTCCTTCTATGTCGGCCTTGGCGCTTAGGACGATGACGGGGATCTCTAAAAGCTCGGGCAGCAGTTCTTCGCCGCTTAAGCCGGGCAGCATTAGGTCGAGCAGGATGAGGTCGGGCCTGTGGGCGGAAAGACAGAGGCGTGCTTCTGTGCCGGAATAGGCGCGGAGGGTGGAGTAGTGTTCCTTTTGCAAAAGCTCCTCCAGCATGTTTCCAATGCTTTCATCGTCATCAATGATCATAATTGTGTACATAAGGGGTTCACCTGCCTGTGTAAAATCTATAGCTAGTATAGCGGATGTCCGAGGATTTTTCAAATACCATTTCTTTCACTTGCCAAAACGAAAAAAAGGCTTTATACTGGAAAAAGCCAGACAGGGCGTGCGCAAAAGCGCAGGCCGGATGATAAGGAGGTGCAGTGTATGGATATTCCCGGATTATCAATGGCATTATCACAGGCGAGAGTGCAAAACGAGTTCAGTGTGGCGATACTCAGTAAGGCGCTGGATACGGGCGAGGTGCTTGGCGAGGGTATGGTATCGCTCATCGACTCCGCTGCAATGGAACGTTCCGTAACGCCTTATATCGGTGGAACGATTGACCTGATGGTGTAAAACTGGATACCCGCCGGACCCCCGGAAGGAGTTCGGCGGGTATCTGCCGTCAGAGCAGAGAAAGGAATGGACAAAGTCAATGGGTAAAATAAAATTTGAAGAAGAGATTAACCGGACCGGACGGCTGGTGTATACGAACGTCGGCTGCAGCATGATGCCGCTGATTCGGCAGCATAAGGATTTGATGATTATTGAAAAACCCTCCGGACGTTGTAAAAAATATGACGTGCCGTTATATAAACGGGACGACGGGAAGTATGTGCTGCACCGGATTTTAAAGGTGCGCAAGGATGATTATGTGATCTGCGGAGATCACTGCTGGACGAAGGAATACGGAATTACCGACCGTCATATTATCGGTGTTTTGACCGGCGTGGTCCGGGATGGGAAAACGATTCCGGTGACGGATCGGCGTTATCAGGCCTACGTTCATCTCTGGTGCGACTTTTTCTATATCCGGGCTGCGATTCTGCGCTCCAAATCTCTGTTATACCGTCTGAAAAGGAAGCTGAAGCGATGAGGCAGGAGAAAAATGCGCGCCCGGCGCTTTTATGGATGAGCCGTGTAGCCGGGAGGGCGAAGCTTTTGGTGGGGGTCCTCCTTTTGGTACAGGCGGTGTTAGGGATCAGCAGCGTATTTTATGCAATGCTTCTGCGGGAAATGGTCAATGCGGCGGTCGGTGGGGAGGAGTCCGCATTTTTTGCGGCGTCGGCAGCGTTTGCGGGCCTTGTGGTGTTTCAGATTGCGCTGCGTGCGGTGAACCGTTTTTTTGAGGAATTCTGCAGGGCAGGGATGGAGAACCGGTTTAAGGATCGGCTGTTTTCGGCACTTTTGACAAAGGATTATGCGTCTGTAACCCAGGTCAATTCGGGAGAATGGATCAACCGGCTGACCTCCGATACGGTGGTCGTAGCAGACGGCCTGGCGCAAATTCTGCCAGGTGTGGCCGGTATGGCGGTGAAGATGGCAGGGGCTCTGGCAGCGATTTTATATCTGGAGCCTAAGTTTATTTTTATTCTTTTGCCAGGCGGGCTTTTGCTGATTTTCTTTACGTACAGCTTCCGTAAGGTGTTAAAGCGCCTGCATAAGCGGATTCAGGAGGCCGACGGCAGGCTGCGGGTGTTTTTTCAGGAACGGCTGACCTCCCTGATGATTGTCCGCACGTTTGCGAAGGAGCGGCAGACCATCGACGGCGCAAAGCAGCAGATGGAGGCGCATAAGGCGGCCAGAATGAAAAGGAACCATTTTTCCAATCTCTGCAACATTGGCTTTGGGGCGGCGATGAACGGCGCGTATGTGCTTGGCGCCGTTTTCTGCGGCTACGGGATTTTGTCCGGGACGATGAGCTACGGAAACCTGATGGCCGTGCTGCAGCTCATCAGCCAGATTCAGAATCCCTTTGCCAATATTACCGGATATCTGCCCAAGTACTATGCGATGCTGGCCAGCGCGTAGCGTTTGATGGAGGCGGAGCGCTTTGAGGACGACTGTACGGGGGAGGCGGTTTCTAAGGAGGAGCGGACGGCGTTTTACCGGGAGCGGTTTGTGGGGATTGCATTGGAGGATGTGTCCTTTACCTACCAGCCTCCGGTTGAAAATCCGGAGGGTGCGCCGGTGATGCCGGTTGTGCTTTCGGGACTTGGCATGCAAATTAAAAAGGGGGAATACGTTGCGTTTACCGGGCCCTCCGGCTGTGGGAAAAGCACGGTGCTAAAGCTTTTGATGTGTTTGTATCCGCCGGATGGCGGAAGACGCATTCTTTTGGATAAGGACGGGCAGCAGCCGCTTACGTCCCGCTGGCGGGGCCTGTTTGCCTATGTTCCGCAGGGAAATCAGCTGATGTCCGGGACGATTCGGGAAATTGTGTCATTTGGCGACGCCGGGAAAATGCAGGAGGAGGAGCGGCTCTGGCAGGCGTTAAGGGTAGCGTGCGCAGATACCTTTGTGCGGGAATTTGAGCAGGGGATGGATACGCTGCTTGGGGAGCGCGGTACGGGGATTTCGGAAGGGCAGATGCAGCGGATTGCGATCGCACGTGCGGTTTTTTCGGACAATCCGATCCTGCTTTTGGATGAAGCGACAAGCTCCTTAGACGAAGCGACGGAGGAGCGGCTTTTGGAAAACTTAAAGGCGATGACGGATAAGACGGTCATTATCGTGACGCACCGGCCGGCCGTGCTTTCCATTTGCGATAAAAATATTGATTTCGGAACGCTCTAGACCGGTTTCCGGTAAACACTGTCTCCCTCTTGCGAAGGACAGTATTTCAGCAGCTTGAAGCGAAAGAAAAAGGGAATGAAACCGATGACGGTGCGGTTTCATTCCCTTTCTTTCTATAAAAAAATCAGATTTCGTTTACAAGCTTAGACAAACGGGAAACCTTTCTTGCGGCATTGTTCTTGTGATAAACGCCTTTCTGTGTAGCTTTGCCAATGGCAGATACAGCGTTTGATAATGCAGCCTGCGCTTCCTCCTTGTTCTTTGTTGCAGCAGCGGCTTCTACCTTTTTAATTGATGTTTTCACTGCGGATCTGATTGATTTGTTCCTGGCAGTTTTGGTCGCTGTAACAAGAATTCTCTTCTTAGCAGATTTAATGTTCGCCAATCCGGACACCTCCCATATCTGAAATGAATTTGATTTTTTGGTTGGCATCGAAGCCGGACACGGACGTTCCGATGCACACATCACGTATTATTGTAGTTCAAGGTTTGAGATCTGTCAATACATAATTTCTTTATTTTCGTCAAAAATAGATTTGAGCGGTAACAGGACTGTTACGATTACGTTGAAAAAGGATGAAGGTGGTGCCGGGATGTATCAGGTTCGGACAGATCTGGCTTTGGAAGCGAGAGAGAGGTTTCAGGATGACGATGTGGAGGTAAAGGGGGTTCGGGTAGAGGAGGAGAAGAGCGGAAATATCACCGTGACAAAGGTGGTGATTGAGACGGAAAACGGGGCGAAGGCGATGGGGAAGCCGAAGGGAAATTACATTACATTAGAGGCGCCGGATATGGAGGAGTCGGATGAGGATTACCACAGGGAAATTTCAAAGCAGCTGGCCAAGATACTACAGGAGCTGATGCCGATTGAAAGGCAGGAGCTTTCGGTGCTGGTCGTCGGCCTTGGAAACCGGGAGGTGACGCCGGATGCGCTGGGGCCCAGGGTAGTGGACAATATGATGATTACGAGGCATATCATACGGAAATTTGGAAAATATGCGTTTGGATTGAAGCGGAACCATCAGATCAGCAGCATTGTGCCGGGCGTAATGGCGCAGACGGGGATGGAGACGCTTGAGATTATCAAGGGGGTGCTGGAGGAAACGGCGCCGGATTATATTATTGCGATTGATGCACTGGCGGCACGCAGTACCAGGCGGCTGAACCGGACCATACAGATTACAGATACCGGGATTTCACCGGGATCCGGGGTAGGAAACCACAGGCATGCGCTAAATCAGGAGAGCATGGGGATTCCGGTCATTGCGATTGGAATTCCGACGGTGGTGGATGCGGTTACAATTGTGAGCGATACGATGAACAATCTGGTATCTGCCATGGAGGAGACAAGGAGATTGGAGGATTTGGGGAGGTGTATCAGCCGGCTGGAGGAGGCGGAAAAGTATGAGCTGATCCGCGAAATGCTGTCTCCGAGCCTGAATGCCATGTTTGTAACGCCGAAGGATATCGACGAGTCGGTGAAGCGGTTAAGCTATACGATCTCGGAAGGAATTAATATGGCATTTTTTCCGGTATAAATTACTTGTCCGGGCATATATACATTATTAGTGCCGAATGGCATAATGGGATGCCCGGAGGGTATACATGATTAGTGCCGAATGGCATAATGGGATGCCCGGAGGGGATACATGATTCGTGCAGCAGGAGTGTGGAAGCTTGAAGAAAAAATTTCGGATGCAGCGGTTAAAGAGGAAGCTTTTTCGGGGCAGGAGAAGCTTTGGGGCGGTAGAGATTCCTCGGGGGGCGAGGCTTAAGGTGTCAGCAGCGGCAGGAATACTGCTTGCTGTTCTGGCGGTGGGGGCGTTGTTTGGGGATGCGGCAAAGGAGGACTCCTTGTTTGAGATGGTAATGGGGCATGCAAGGAGTGAGGCCTATCTGAGAATGTTAAAGACCGCGGCGCCTTCCGTGTTTTATGAAAAATCAGAGAAGAGCGGGATCGAGTATCTGGTGGAATGGGTCATGCAGGCCGTCCCGGTTTATGGGTATGTGACGGATGAGGCGGATTACACGACGCAGTCGGAGAGCGATATTTCCTATGAGACGATTATTGCGAGGGAGGCGCTGGATGAAAATTATGTGGATGAAAAAACCGGAGAGGTAGTGACCTCGGAGGGTGGAGAGGTAACGCTTCCGGCAGAGGAGCAGACGCCGGCAGAGGAGCAGGCGGCAGCAGAGGAGAGCCTGGCGCAGGCAGTGGAAGAGGCGGAGGGACAGACGCAGGAGGAGGCAGGAGGGCAGGCCGGAAGCTCCTTTGTGCCGAATCAGACGCCGGTGGTTACATATGCACAGGAAAAGTTAAATGACTTTGACTATTTGATTCAGAATTTTTATGTGGTGGATCGGACGACGACCATCAACAGCAGCCAGCTGAATGCGGCGGATTTATTAAGTCGCAGCATGAAGCTGACGCATGGGGCGGATGCGCCGCAGATTTTGATTTATCATACGCATTCGCAGGAGCGGTTTGTGGATTCGGTTCCCGGAGATCCGGCGACCTCAATTGTAGGGGTGGGGGAGTATCTGACGCGGCTTTTGGGCGGGTATGGGTTTCATGTGCTGCACCATACGGGCGAGTATGACGTGGATACCAGAGATGATGCCTATTCGCGGGCAGGGCCGGTGATTGAGCAGATTTTGAGGGACAATCCGAGTATTGAGATCGTAATTGATTTGCACAGGGACGGCGTGCCGGAGGGGACGCATCTGGTGACGGACGTGCAGGGAAAGCAGACGGCGAGCATTATGTTTTTTAACGGATTGAGCCGGACGACGGCAAACGGCGATATTTCCTATCTGCCAAATCCGTACATTCAGGATAACCTGGCGTTTTCGCTGCAGATGCAGCTTGCGGCGCAGGAGTATTATCCGGGATTTTCACGGATGATTTATCTAAAGGGCTATCGGTACAATATGCACTACTGTCCGAAGTCGCTGCTGGTAGAGGTGGGGGCGCAGACAAATACGGTGCAGGAGGTGATGAATGCGATGGAGCCGCTGGCGGACATCCTTGCAAAGGTAATTGCGCCGTAACAGAGAGAAAAGATCTTAGGTACAGACTGCAGAAATATGTTATAATAAAAACACAGCTGCTTTTTTGGCAGAATCAGGATTGCATTTACAGGAGAGATAGAGCCATATGAAATACAAACTTATTTTAGCTGACGATGAAGAAGAGGTTCTCGAAAGCATCCACAGGAATCTGGACTGGAACAAATACGGCTTTGAGGTGGCAGGAACCTTTTTGAACGGACGGGATGTTCTGGAATTTTTGGAAACGCAGGAGACGGACCTTGTCATCACCGATATCCGCATGCCTTTTATGGACGGAATAGAGCTGTCGAAGCATATCAGTGAGCGTTACCCGCAGATAAAGGTTATCATCATTTCCGGATACGGAGATTTTAACTATGCAAAGGAGGCCATCAGCTGCCGGGTCATGGACTATATTCTAAAGCCCATCAATGCAGAGGAGCTGGAGGAGGTGCTGCAGAGAGCCCATGAAACACTGGAACAGGAGCTTAAGCAGCGCAAAAATATTGATTTTTTAAGGGCCCGGTATCTGGAGAGCCTCCCGGTAATCAGGGAGAATCTTTTGAACCGGCTGGTTGAGGGGAATCTGCATGGAGAAGACATAAAGGAGCAGCTGGAAAAAAACGGCATTTCCATTGGAGCTGCAAGCTGTTTTACCGCAGTTTTGATTCAGTGGGACAAAACGGAGGGGCAGACCGAAGTGATGGACGAGAGGTATGTCTCTGTTTATATCCGCCATCTGATTCAGGAACGCTTTGGCAGCCTGTATCAGTACGCTGCCTTTTACAGTAAAAAGGGCGAGTGCGTTATCTTTGGGATGGAGGAGCGGGAGCAGATTGGTAAAATCCTGCTTCGTTTTGGCGGGATCGCAAAGGAAAGCAAACGGGTCATGGGGCTCTGCCTGGCCATAGGCATCGGGAAGCTGAAGGAATCGCTTTTGGAGGTTAGATATTCCTTTGAGGAGGCAGGAGAGGCGCTTTTGTACCGCAAAATGGAAAAGGACAGCCAGCTAATTTATATGGAGGACGTGGATATTTCCAGACAGGAAATTGTCCTGTTCGACGATGAGTCGAGGGAAATGCTGTTTTCCGCAATGAAGTTCGGTGACAGTGAGGAAATACACGGCGCCCTCAAAAAAATATATGCGCAGCTGGAGGAGCAGAACATGAGCGTAAACGCCTGCCAGGCTTGGATGGCCAGCATGCTGAATACGCTGCTTTTATTTATCAAGCAATATACGCCTATGGCGGAGGGAACCTTTGACGGGACATTTGATTTCAGGAGGGCTCTGGGAGAGTACAAGGATATGAAAGCCTTTTTGGACTGGATTGAGGGACGCTGCCAATATCTGGGCGCATATATTTCCAGGGAGCGGAGCAGTAAAAACCAGAACATGATGGATGTTGCCAAAGCTTACATACAAAAGGAGTTCGGCCGGCCGGACATCAGCCTGGAAATGACGGCGGAGCAGATCGGCCTGACGCCGGCTTATTTTTCCGGCCTGTTTAAAAAGGAAACGGGAGAAAGCTTTGTCGAATATCTGACCCGCCTGCGCTTAGAGGAGGCAAAGCGGGCGCTGGATGAGACAGAGGAAAAAATTTATGCGATTGCCGAAAAGACCGGTTATATGGACGCGGGCTATTTCAGCCATGTATTTAAGAAAAAATACGGCATTTCTCCGATTCAGTACCGCAGGCAGAGGAAGTAAAGAAGGGAATGCAATGTATAGACGAATCAAGAAAAAATGCCTGGATGCTTTGATGAAGCAGAGTATGCGGAATATCCTCTATGTGATGCTGCTGCTGATCACTGTCAGTGTTTCGGGCTTTATCGGCTGTTTTGTGGTGGCCGCTTACCATCGGGATATGGATCGCACCGTAGAGCAGAACAACCAGAAGCTGGCGGATCAGCTGAATGTGTCTATGACTCAGTATGTGCACAGAATGATCCAGATGTCGGATACTCTGTATTACGATGTACTGAGAAATAATGCGGAATATATCACAGAGGCCTTCCATGCCATGTACGATACCTATAAGGATTCCATAGAAAGCATTGCGCTGTTTGGGGCGGACGGAGAGCTTTTGCATGTGACGCCTGCGATTTCCCTGAGTTCTTATGCGGACATCAAAAAGGAGCCGTGGTTTTCCCAGGTATTTACAAGCAGTGAAAATATACATTTTTTTACGCCGGTTCTGTATGATTTTTTCCGGCAGTCTGAGGAGTACTCCTGGATTATTCCCATGAGCCGGTATGTGCAGATCAACGGGAAGGGACAGGTAACGGAGGGCGTTCTTCTGATCAGCATCAAATACAGCGCATTTGCAGAGATATTTGGGAACAGCGCCATTGACAGGGACAAGTATTCCTTCCTGATGGACAGTGCGGGAAACCTGGTATATCATCCGCGGCATGCGCAGATCAGCATGGGCTTTGTGGAGCATCCGCCGAAGGAGCTGGCGTCCTGCCCGGATGGGCTTTGCAGCATTCGGCTGGACGGACAGGAGGTTCTGTGCTGTGTCAAAACCGTCGGCTATACAGGCTGGAAGCTTGTCAGCATCAGCAGCCGTGCGGAGGTGCGTCTGGCGGGGCTTCGGTTTCAGGCATTTGTGATTGCCGTTGTGCTGCTTGTCCTGCTGGCCTCCATGGTATTCAGCAGCTATCTGGCAAAGGTACTGACCAGGCCGATTCAGAACCTGGAAATGGATGTAAAGAAGATTTCAGAGGGCAATCTGGCGCTTACCGTGCATTCCTCCGGCAGCTTTGAGGTGTATCACCTGGGGCTTTCAATTCAGAAAATGGCGGTTAAGATCCGGCATCTGATGGACGAAATCATCCGGGAGCAGGAAGAAAAGCGAAAAAGCGAGCTGAATAGCTTACAGGCGCAGATTACGCCGCATTTTTTGTATAATACCCTGGATATTATTGTCTGGATGATAGAAGAAAACCGCAGGGAGGAAGCTGCGAGAATGGTGACGGCGCTTGCCCGCCTGCTGCGCATCAGTATCAGCAAGGGGAAGCATATTATTCTGCTGACGGATGAGCTTGAGCATGTACGCAACTACCTGACGATCCAGTCTATGCGCTTTAAAAACAGGTTTACCTATGAAATACAGATGCAGCCGGGAACGGAGACGCTTGCGGTAATCAAGCTGATTGTCCAGCCGATTGTCGAAAATGCCATTTATCACGGGATGGAGGGAATGTACGGAGACGGAGAAATTTTGATCCGCGCCTATACAGAGGAGAATGATTTTTATATATCGGTAAAGGATAATGGTATGGGAATGAGCGACGGGCAGGCAGAGGCGCTGCTGGATTATACAAAAGAGGTACAGACCGGAAAAGGGAACGGACTCGGCGTCCGAAACGTACACGAGCGGATCCAGCTGTACTACGGAAAGCAGTACGGCATTATCATTCATTCCGTTCTGGATGAGGGTACCGAGGTGCTGCTGCATCTTCCGGCAACGGAATATACAGGAGGAGAGCGATGAAACGAATCAGAAGAATCGGCTTTGCGGTGACGGCGTTACTGATGCTTTTCTGCCTGATGCTGTCCTCCTCCGATTTTATTATCAGGGAGGAGGTGGCGGAGGTAAAAAAGATTTCCGTGTACGTAGCCTCGGCGGACAGCCCGTATCTGTCGGATTTGAAAAGAGGGATTTTGGAAACCGCAAATGAAAGCCGCGTGGATGTCAATTATGTAACAGCTGTCGGCAGTGAAAAAGCCGATATTCTGGTGCAGCTGAAAAATGAATACGAGGGCGGCTCACAGGCAGTGATTCTGTTTGCGGAGAATCCAGAAGGGGTACGGCAGTATGTCCGCCAGGAGCCTGGGTACGGGCCGGTCATTACGGCAAATAGCTTTGGAAACGGAATGCCGGATGTGCCGGATGTTTCCTTTGATCTGGAGGGGGCTGCAAAGGAGCTGGCGGATACCATACAAAGGGAGCACGGGACAGAGGTAAAAACCGTGCTTCTAATAGGAGAGGAAGGCATTTCGGAGGAAATCGGCCGGAATTTAAAGGGGGTACTGGAAGAAAGGGGCATGGAGGCGGTATGCCGGAAGGGAACGGAAAAACAGATTTTACAGTATGGGGAGGAGGAGAACGCCGTTTTCGTCGGCTGCTGGATTTCACAGACCGAGCATGCGGCAGAATATCTGGGACAAAATGCGCTTTACGGCATTGGCTGCTCCAATCGGATTTTAAACGGGATAAAGGAAGGGAGGATAGTGGGCGTAGAGGCTTTTAGCATGTATTCCATGGGCATTTACGCCATGCAGCAGGCCATTGCGGTTCTTGAACAGGGCAGGGCCGCAGATATACAGCTTTCGTGTAAGATGATTACAAAAGATAATATGGAGGAGGAAGAGGCTTTTTTGACGCCGATTCACTGACCGGTATGAGGAGGAAATCTTCTGGTGGAATATGTCATTGAAAAAGGTAATACAAAAGGAACGGTTTCTTTGAAGGGCGCAGCGTTGTTTGACGGAGGAAGCTGCCCGCCGGAAGTGCCGGAGGTTTTGGTGGATTCCGGATATGAGAAGATTACGGTGGATGTAAAGACAGAGAATCAGCCGGATTCCTATAAAGTATATTTCGGAACGCAGAAAGGAGTCTGGTCTGCTGTTTATGAAACGGACACAATGCCGTATACGATAGACGATCTGGCCAATTATAAGCGGTATTATGTAAGTGTGTCAGCCATAAAGGACGGGGTAGAAAGCAGCCTGGGAGATGCGGCGCTTGGCATACCGGAAGAAGAGCCGCATACGGCAAGGGAACGGGCGCAGATGGATTTGAATGCATGCTGGGATGAGATTCTTGCCCAAAACAGCGGATTTGATAATCTGACTCTGGATCTGGATCTGAAAGAAACAGGAACGTATTACGGCAGCAGGCTTTCCTATAAGAGCAGTACAGCGCAGCGGCTCTATGGCCTTTCCAATGAAGGCGCAGTAAGAAGGCCGAAAAAACCGATGGCGGATGTGAGCGGTATGCTTACGGTTACGGCAGAATACGAAGGGGAAACCATGCGCGCCAGCAGGCCGTTTACTGTAAAGGCATATGAACCGGGAGATACAGTGGGAGTCGTTGAAGTAGAAGGCAGCTATCAGGATTTTACAAAGGGTACCGTGAATCTGACGGAAGAAGGGACAAAAGACTGGGCGCAGTTTTGTACCGGCAGCGTCAATTCCTATGCGAAAAAGGATACGGAAAATGTGATTACCGGGCTGCGTCGGCTCAGCAATTCAGGAGACGATCGCGCAACGGATGCAGAAATCTATTTTAAGGCAACGGACAGCAAAGATATTGCGCCGGTAGACCGCAATGCAATTACAGACCGCAGCAGCGGGCTGACCGGACTGGAAGTGGAACTGCCCTATTCCGAACAGAATCAGATTGCTTCGGTATATGTATTTGGCTATGATTGCGAAACAACCCTGGAATTTTGTGTCAATGAAAAGGTATACTATTCGGGTTCTTTCTCCATAAGGGATGCTTCCAGAATCGGCAAATTTGATTTGAAATATTATACGGCCAATCCGGAAGATAAAATCACGGTAAGAGCAGTTATGAGCATTGATTATAAATCCCAAAGCTGGGGCGGCAGCGTCGGAATTGCAGCTATTACGCTTCGTGAAACGGAAGAAGAAATTCAGGTTCCGGAGGAGACGTACAATCCGGAAGTGAATGCAGCTTATGATACTTCTATTCCGGAACGGGTGAACCTTTCCGAGGCCGGAATCAAGGACTGGTATCTGTTTGACTGTACGGAAGACAAAAAACCTGCGCATAAGGAAAAAGAAAATGCAGATTATATCTCGGATATGGTATGCAGCAGCAAAAATGAGTATAAGCCGGTAAATTCGGAATATAAAACGGTTTACAGTTATGTGGACAGCGCAACGGGCGAAACCGTGCAGAACAAGAAGCCTTCCCTTGTCATTTTCCAGAATGGGGAAGGGATAGAATTTTCACTGCCGGGCAGCGAAAACCAGCAGCAGGTACAGATCTACACCGGAACCTGGAATTCCAAAGCAAAGCTGGAAGTCACCTCTGCGGATAAGACGGCCACGGCTTCCGCAGTAGTGGGCGGCAGCGTGGAATACGGCAAATATACCGTAGATTTCCGCTCCAAAGAAGGAGTAAAAATCAGGCTCTATAATGAACAGACGACGCATGGTTCCGGAAATTTCAGTGTCAGCGCGATTGTTTTAAAAGAGACCTATACGATAAAAGCCGGTGAAACAGAACACGGGACACTGGAAATCGGGCCGATTGAGGCAATGCCGGGAGAGCGTATTGATGTTTCCGCAAGGCCGGATGCCGGGTATATGCTGGAAAAAGGAAGCCTTGTATACGAAGTCGGCGGTGAGACAGTAGCCATTTCAGACGATTGGTTCATCATGCCGGAAGGAGACGTCACAGTCCGGGCATCGTTTGTAAAAGAGGCGATAACGCTTGAAGCAGAGAATTATGTAGATCATTCCGGCAATCTTAAGGTGATGAACAGCGGCAGCGCCAGCAACGGAAAGTACGTAGGAGATTTCAAACAGAATGATGCGCTTTCCTATGACGTCAATGTAAAAACGGCGGGTAATTTTGATGTTGCACTGACTGTTGCGACGAAACAGGACGGCGGAAAAGCGCAGGTAAACAGCGGCAGATTTATTTCAGAAGGAACGGATGTGCCGAATACAGGGGACTGGCAGGCCTATACGACAGTCCATACAAAGCTGTGGCTGGAAAAAGGTGCACAGAGGATTGTAGTGACCAATGTAGGGGCGACCTGGAACCTTGATAAAATAACGCTTTCCTATCTGGATTCCCAAAAGGATACGACCCAGACACAACCGGAATTTGAAGAGTCATTTTTGGAAAACCACTGGAAATCGCAGCGTTTGGCTGAGGTTGACGGAGAAGTATTGTACTTAAATCCTTCGGATGAGAATTATCGCAGTGACAATGCAAGATGGAACCTGATTTCGGATGAAGACGGCTGCTATGCAATTCAGAACACAGCCAGCGGTAATTATCTTACACTGGAAAAAGAAAATAGTAACGTAACCGCCCGTGCGGACGGAAACGCTACGTACAAAGGAAAATGGGAAGCGGCTGCATTTAACGGATATCTGGTATTCTTTAACAGGAAATACCGCAAATGCGGCATGAATCTGGAAAACCAGGAAGATTCCCATGTGCCTGCTACGGATACGACACTGCTGAAATGGCACAGTGCGCAGTGGACGGTAAGAGTACCGGCCGAAAAGCACGAATATACGATTGGCAGCACGAAAATTACAGGAACAGAAGGTACTGCAAGCACTACAGACGGAACCGATATCACGGTGGAAAAGATGGGTTCCAAACGGCAGTGGAATCTGACCAAGGATTTGAGCGGCGAGCCGAAGTTTACGGCCGACAATATGCGGATTCTGGAAGCAGTCTATAATTTAAGCCTGGAAGAGAGTCTTTTGAATATCAACGACGGATTATACGGAAAAGTATTCTGGACCGGAACAAACTGGAGTAAGGTATGGACAAGAGATACGGCTATGTCGGTACAGTATTCCCTGGCATGGGTATTCCCGGAGGAGACGAAAAACAGTATCCGTGAAAAGATTATCGGTGGTACGGACAGCCCGAAGGTATGGGAAGAGGATACCGGAACCGGCGGCTCTTATCCAAGCTCGGTTGACCGTATCATTATGGAAATCGCCGGATGGGAGCTTTATAAGACGACAGGCGATAAGGAATTCCTGGAAGAAATTTATGAGGTTTCCAAAAACACATTAGAGCAGGATTACCATGTGGCATATGACAGCCTTTCCGGATTGTTCAAGGGAGAAACCGGCGGACTTGACCACCGTTCCAAGACGTATCCGGACTGGATGGACGAGAACGAACAGGACAGCATCATCAACATCGCAGAGTCTAAAGCAGCCAACGCCAATGTTATTTTTGCAGAGGCGCTGCGTATTATGGCACAGTCTGCAAAGATATTAGGCAAACCAGAAAGTGAAGCGGCAGACTGGGAAGCGAAGTATCAGGATCTGAAAAAAGAGATTAACCAGCATTTATGGCTTGAAGACAGGGGAATGTATTCCTCCTGGGAATATCCCGCTTATATGGGTTCTCCGGTTGCAGATAAGGTAGACGTCATTGCAAACGGATATGCGCTGATGTTTGATATTGCAGACGAAGCGAAGAAACAGCAGATTATGGAGAATTACCCTCTGGTTACTTACGGAGCCAATACCGTATGGCCGCAGAAGAACGGCAGGCAGGCTTCCGCTATTTATCACAACCGCGGCGTATGGCCGGGCTGGGAAGCAACCATGATGATTGGCGCCAAGGAAAACGGCAACTTACAGCTGGCAGACGAGATTTTCAAATCGTGCGTACGTGGCGCAGGCATGAGTCTGACCAACAAAGAAGTAATTGATTTTGAAACCGGACAGGGCATCCATTCCGATCGCCAGCTTTGGTCGATTGCTGGAACACTGGCAGGATATTACCGTGTACTCTTTGGAATGACTTACGGCGAGGATGGTATTTCGTTCCATCCATATGTGTCGGATTGGATGGAAGGACCGTTTAAACTGTCTGGTTACGCATACCGGAATGCTGTTTTGAATCTGACCGTAAACGGCAAAGGCGATACGTTAGAGTCGATTACAGTCAACGGAGAAACAAAACCGCTGGATTATGTACTGCCTGTAGATGCAGAAGGAACGTATGATATTGTTATGAATGTCACAGACAGCGGAAAGAGAAGTAACATTCATCTGGCCGAAGACGACAGCTGGGCCGTATGCCCGGATCTGCCAGTGCTTACGGCAGAAGAAAACGGTACATTGACCTGGGAAGAAAACCCGGATTATACCTATAAACTCTGGGACGGCAGCAAATACATTGATGTAAGCGGCGGCGTTTACCGTCCGGCTTCTAAGAAAGTATACCGGACATACAGCCTGGTGGCAGTAGACAAAAACGGCGTTACATCTGAAATGTCAAAGCCCGTAATTTTCTCGCCGGAAGGCACAAAGCAGGTATACGAGGCAGAAGATGCAGAATATAACGAGGGCAATTTTGAAGCGGTTGCAGAGGGATTTACCGGAACCGGATATGTCGTAGACTTCCTGAATAAGAAAACAGATTTAACATTCACCGTGGAAGCCGAAAAGACCGGAACATACCAGATGAGCCTGATTTACAACAACAACGGCAATCCGACCACCGGACAGGACGGCGGTATCCGTTCCATATTCGTGGACGGAGAAGATGCCGGCACCCTCATATTCCCAATTGTGAAGTATGACTTCCAGAGAGGGGCATGTATGTTCCTGGAGCTGGAAAAAGGAACGCATACCATTACGATTACTTATAACAGGGACGACTGGTATGATACCAATATGACAACGGCAAGGGGAACAGCGAAAAACAGCGTTTCTTATGATTCTCTGTCACTGCAGTATATAGAATCAAATGAGGTAAGAGATGATCTGGAGCAGAAAGCAGCAGATGCAAAGGCAGAGCTTATCGACTATAAAAATGCAGAAGATTACCGTACAGAGCAGAAACAGGAGCTGTTAAAAGAAATTGCAGCCGGCCATGCGGCAATTGAAGAGGCGGAAAGCCCGGATGAAGTAACGGCAGCGCTTGCCGCAGCAAAAGCAGCGATCGATAAAATTAAGACGGATGCCCAGCTGAAGGAAGAAGAAGCAGAAGCCGCGTTAAATGAAGTCAGGAAAGCAGCTGTTGAGGATCTCACGGGATATAAGAACGCTAACGACTACCGTGCAGAGCAGAAAGCCGAGCTTCAGAAAGCGATTGAGGACGGAAAAGATGCAATCGAGAGGGCAAAAAATGAGAATGAAGTTTTATCAGCGCTTGCCGCGGCCAAAGCCGAGATCGATAAAATCAAGACCGACGCCCAGCTGAAGGAAGAAGAAGCAGCCGCATTAGCATCTGCCAAAGAAGCGGCCATTAAGCAGCTTACGGAATATAAGAATGCCGACGCTTACCGCGCAGAGCAGAAAGCCGAGCTTCAGAAAGCGATTGAGGACGGAAAGAAAGAAATCGAAGCAGCAAAAGATAAGAGTGGAATTTCGTCAGCACTTGCCGCGGCCAAAGCCGAGATCGATAAAATCAAGACTGACGCCCAGCTGAAAGCGGAAGAAGCTGCAGCCGCATTAGCATCTGCCAGGGAAGCGGCCATTAAGCAGCTTACGGAATATAAGAATGCCGACGCTTACCGCACGGAGCAGAAAGCCGAGCTTCAAAAAGCAATTGAGGACGGAAAGAAAGCAATCGAAGCAGCAAAAGATGAGAGTGGAATTTCGTCAGCACTTGCCGCGGCCAAAGCCGAGATCGATAAAATCAAGACTGACGCCCAGCTGAAAGCGGAAGAAGCTGCAGCCGCATTAGCATCTGCCAGGGAAGCGGCCATTAAGCAGCTTACGGAATATAAGAATGCCGACGCTTACCGCACGGAGCAGAAAGCCGAGCTTCAAAAAGCAATTGAGGACGGAAAGAAAGCAATCGAAGCAGCAAAAGATGAGAGTGGAATTTCGTCGGCGCTTGCCGCGGCTAAGGCAGCCATGGATATGATTAAGACGGATGCCCAGCTTACACAGGAGGAACAGGCAGTGAAACCGCCGGTACAGAATCCTTCAGATAACATGCCGGCAGTCGGCGCCCGCAGGAAGGTCGGGAAATTATGGTATCAGGTTATCACATCCACCAAAGACAGCCGGACGGTAAAGGTAATCAAACCAGTGAAAAAGAACGACACGGCATTTACCGTTCCCGCTTCGGTAAAAATAGACGGATATGCCTACAAGGTCACTGTAATCGGTAAAAATGCATTTAGCGGAAATAGAAAGCTGACGAAAGTAACTATCGGTAAAAATATTACTACAATTGAGAAAAAGGCGTTTAACGGATGTAAAAACCTGAATAAGATAACGATAAAATCGTCCGTTTTAAAGAAAGTCGGAAAGAATGCATTTACAGGAATAGCGAAAAATGCAAAAATTAAAGTTCCGAAGAAAAAGCTTGCAGACTATAAGAAACTGTTAAAAAATGCGAAGCTTGCCAAATCGGTCAAAGTTGTAAAACGATCGAAACAGGAACGCTGACTCTTAAAGCCGTTTTGAAAAAAGATTTTGAAAAGTGAAGCTTCACAAAAGAAAACAGAGAGCAGATTGAGGGACTGCTCTCTGTTTTACTGTGCTACAGGCAAAGCTTTTTTGATACGTTTCAGGAACGGAAATTCTCCAGCAATTCATAGGGAATACGCAAATGTCCCGTCCCCGTCCCCAGACGGATATGCGGCTTATTGCTCCCATGGAAATCCGAACCGCCGGACACCGCAAGGCCGTATTCCTCCGCAAGCCTGCGGATGTACCGTTCATCTCCCGGCTGGTAGGTCGAATAAAGCGCTTCAATTCCGTCGAGCCCGCAGGACAGGCAGTCTGTAATCAGCTCCCGCAGCCTTTCGTCGCTCATATGGTAAAGCACGGGATGCGCGAGAACGGCCTTTCCGCCGGCGTGGTGGATCAGGCTTATGCCTTCCTGCGGCGTGATTTTTTCCCGCGGGACATGGCAGCGGCAGCCGTCGCCGATATATTTTTCAAAGGCCTCTGAAATCGACCGGATATAGCCGTGCTCTAACAGGAAGCGTGCTACATGCGCCCGCGTCAAAACGGCGTCGGGGAACATTTCGCGTAAGGCTTCTTCTGAAATGGCAAAGCCCTCTTCGTTCAGCTTTTGGTACATTTTCCGGTTGCGGTTGTCCCGGTTGTCGCGGAAACGGGCCAGGTGCGCCAGCAGGCGCGGATTGGTTTCATCCAGATACAGGCCTACCATATGCACCTCCTTGCCCTTATAGTCGCAGGAAAGCTCCACGCCCGGGACAAGCTCGACAGAGGCTTTTGCAGCGGCGGCCTTTGCTTCCGCAATGCCGTCTACGGTATCATGATCGGTTAAGGCAAACGCGCTGAGACCGGCTTCTTTTACGGCGGCAGCCAGCTCGGTGGGAGTCAGGGTGCCGTCAGAAGCAGTGGAGTGAACATGTAAATCTATTATTCGGGTGTCCATAGTGTGTATCTCCTTTTTGTTTTTTGACTATTATATCCGAAAAATAAAGAGATTACAATAGAATGGAAAGACCATGGAACGTGTAAATTTACTTTCAGGTTGGTAAATGCTCCGTCAGACAGGGGGCAGGGCATCTTGGGAGAGAAAATTCAATTTGATTATTCCAAAAATCAGGACGATATGTTATAATATCAAATTATATCAGCCTCTTTTTGCTCGGAATGAATCGAAAGGAGCGGATCTTTGAAAGATGGCGCAGTAAAAAACATAGAAAGGCGAAAAGCCTTGCAAATCAAGGATTTTCGAATAGGTATACATCATTATGAAGCTGGGAATCGTAGGACTTCCGAACGTAGGCAAAAGTACATTATTTAATTCACTGACCAAGGCGGGCGCGGAATCGGCGAACTATCCGTTCTGTACCATCGATCCGAACGTAGGCATCGTTCCCGTGCCGGATGAAAGGCTGCGGCTGCTTGGAGATATGTACCATTCCAAAAAGGTGACTCCTGCCGTAATTGAATTTGTCGATATTGCGGGCCTGGTGAAGGGCGCCAGTAAGGGAGAGGGACTGGGGAACCAGTTTCTGGCAAACATCCGTGAGGTGGATGCGATTGTGCACGTTGTGCGCTGTTTTGAGGATGACAATGTCGTGCACGTAGACGGAAGTATCGATCCGCTGCGCGATATGGAAACCATCAATCTGGAGCTTATTTTTTCCGATATTGAGATTTTGGAGCGCCGGATTGCAAAGGCCTCCAAGGGAGCCAGAAACGACAAGTCGCTTGCAAAGGAGCTGTCGCTTTTAAAGGATATCAAGGCTTATCTGGAGGACGGAAATCTGGCAAAGACATTTGCGGTACCGGACGATGAGGAGGAAGCGGCCTGGTTTGCATCCTATAATCTTCTGACGGCAAAGCCCGTGATTTATGCGGCAAATGTATCGGAGGAGCATCTGGCTGACGACGGCACGTCCAATCCGTTTGTGCAAAAGGTCAGAACGCAGGCCGCATCAGAGGACAGCGAGGTGTTTGTCATCTGTGCGCAGATTGAGCAGGAGATTGCGGAATTGGAGGAGGATGAAAAGGCGCTGTTTTTAGAGGAGCTTGGCTTGCAGGAATCGGGCCTTGAGAAGCTGATTAAGGCGAGCTACAGCCTGTTGGGGCTTATCAGCTATCTGACAGCCGGAGAGGATGAGACAAGGGCCTGGACGATTGTAAAGGGAACAAAGGCCCCGCAGGCGGCAGGTAAAATCCACACGGATTTTGAACGCGGCTTTATCCGCGCAGAGGTGGTAAATTACCGGGATTTATTAGACTGCGGCAGTCTTTCGGCGGCGAAGGAAAAGGGCATTGTCGGCCTGGAGGGCAAGGAGTACGTGGTAAAGGACGGAGACGTAATGCTGTTCCGTTTTAACGTATAGGAATAGGACAAAAACAGCCGGAATAGACTGGAAAAAAAGATTAGGTCTTTGGAATGCGTTTTTGTCAGCTTCAGGAAAAGGAAGTTATCAATGTCTGCAACGGAAAATGCCTTGGAAATGTAATTGATCTCGATTTAGATGAAAAAACAGGCTGTATCAAAGCTATTATCGTACCCGGACCGTGTAAATTTTTCGGGATGTTCGGACATGAATTTGAGCTTTGCATACCCTGGAAATGTATTGTCCGCATAGGCTCGGATATTATTCTGGTAGAAATCAAGGAAGAAGACGTCAGAAAAAAATTATAGGAGGAGTTGCGATGAAATGTCCATATTGCAGCAGTGAAAATACGCGGGTCATTGATTCCAGACCTGCAGACGATAACTGCTCCATCCGCCGGAGGCGGTTGTGCGATGACTGCGGAAAGCGTTTTACTACATATGAGAAGGTAGAAACCATACCATTAATTGTGATTAAAAAAGACAATAACAGGGAACAGTATGACAGATCCAAGATTGAAGCAGGCATTTTGCGTGCCTGCCACAAGCGTCCGGTTTCAGCGGCGCAGATTAACCAGCTGGTAGATGAAATTGAAACAGAGATTTTTGACCGGGAGGAGAAAGAGGTTCCAAGCTCTGTAATCGGAGAAATTGTCATGGACAAGCTGCGGGGCTTAGAGGCCGTCGCTTATGTGCGCTTTGCATCCGTTTACCGGGAGTTTAAGGACATCAACACCTTTATGAACGAGCTGAAAAAAATCCTGGACAAATAATAGTAGGAGAATCTATGGGACATTTACTGTATCCGGATGCATATCTTGCGTCTGCATACCGGATTGATTATGGAAGGCTGTATGAAAAGGGCTTCCGGGGACTGATTTTTGATATTGACAATACCTTAGTGCCTCACGGCATGCCCGCAGACGAGAGGGCTGTAAAGCTGTTTGCACGTTTGAGGGAAATCGGCTTTCAATGTGTTTTGCTCTCCAACAACAAAGAACCCCGTGTAAAGCCGTTTTGCAGCAGGGTGCAGGCCGCCTGTATTTTCAAGGCGGCAAAGCCGAAGCCCGCTGCTTACCGCCGGGCAATGGAGCTGATGCATACGGACTGTCAGACTACGGTATTCATCGGCGATCAGATATTCACGGATGTCTTAGGGGCGAATTTGGCAGGGATTCCTTCCATACTGGTAAAGCCCATCGACCCAAAGGAAGAAATCCAGATTATATTGAAGCGTTATCCGGAGAAGCTGGTTTTGCTTTTCTACAGGATAGGAGGCAGGCACAGACGGGAGGTTCTATGAGAATAGCAATTGCAAATGATCATGCAGCGGTAGAGCTGAAAAAAGAGATCGTAGATTATGTCAGAGGGCTCGGGCATGAGGTCATCAATTACGGCACGGACAGCCACGAAAGCTGTCATTACCCGGAATACGGAGAAAAGGTGGCAAGAGCCGTTGCGGCAAAGGATGCGGACTGCGGTATTTTAATCTGCGGAACCGGAGTCGGAATATCCATTGCGGCTAATAAAGTAAAGGGAGTGCGGGCCGCGGTCTGTTCGGAGCCGGTTACGGCAAGGCTTGCAAAGGAGCACAACAATGCGAACATCATCGCGTTCGGCGCGCGGATTGTAGGGCCGGAAACGGCAAGGGAGATCGTAAAGGCATATCTTACGGCAGAGTTTTTGGGCGGAAGACATGAACGGCGGGTGGATATGATTGCCGAAATCGAAGCGTGTAACTGAGCAGCTTGTCTGAACTGTTACATTTTAGGAAAAAAAGGTTGAAAAATCAATGCATTTAGTATAGAATTGTACAAGCGTATAATATCCAAATGTATTTTAAGGAGGAAAGATATGATTTCAGCAGGAGATTTTAGAAATGGAATTACGATTGAATTAGAGGGGAATATTTTTCAGATCATTGAATTCCAGCATGTAAAGCCTGGTAAGGGTGCGGCTTTTGTCCGGACAAAGCTTAAGAATATTAAAAGCGGCGGCGTAGTGGAAAAGACGTTCCGGCCAACCGAGAAATGTCCGCAGGCGCGTATCGACAGGAAGGATTACCAGTATTTATATGCAGACGGAGATTTGTTCTATTTTATGGATGTTGAGACATATGATCAGATTGCACTGAGCAAGACGGATATCGGAGATGCCCTGAAGTTTGTAAAGGAGAATGAAATGGTTAAGGTATGCTCCCACAACGGGAGTGTATTTGCCGTTGAGCCGCCCTTGTTTGTGGAGCTGCAGATTACGGATACAGAGCCGGGCTTTAAGGGCGATACCGCAACAGGAGCGACAAAGCCGGCTGTTGTAGAGACAGGCGCTACGGTATATGTTCCGCTGTTTGTAAATCAGGAGGATGTAATTAAGATTGATACGAGGACAGGGGAGTACTTATCCAGAGTGTAATCCCGGAACACACGGCAATGTCGGAGGAATGTATTGCCGCAAAAAACTGCTGCAGAAGGAGAGATCCTGCTGCAGCAGTTTTTTTGCCGAAACGTGCCGGACCGCCTTTTGTCCGCACGGCAGCCGGATGCGTTACATAAATTTTACGGCTGTGCCGTAGGCGATTACCTCTGCTGCGCCCTGCATAACGGCGGAGGATGCATAGCGGATATTGACAATGGCATCCGCGCCCATGGCCTGCGCTTCCTCCGTCATTCGTTTGGTGGCTAAAGCCCTTGCCTCGTTCATCATTTCGTTATAGGCCTTCAATTCTCCGCCCACCAGGGTTTTGAGTCCCTGGGTAAGGTCCCTGCCGAAATTCTTGCACTGGATGGTGCTTCCTTTGACAAGTCCCAACATTTCAAGCTCTTTACCGGTGATGTAATCAGTATTGACTAAGATCATCTTCTTCTCCACTCCTTATCTCTTCTATGCGTTCGAGTAATACGTAAATAGTGACGGATCAATTGTGTTATTATGTTAGTACAATGGTATGATAAACCAAAGGAGAAGATTTGTCAAGGGGATTTGTAAAAATTCATAGCCTTTATACTGTTGTTTTCAAAATTATAGGTCAATCAGCATAACCGCTCCATTAATTTTGAACAAAATTTAGCAATTTAGTACAAAAAAAACCGAAATAATTTTGCCAGAAGAGTGGTAAACCATGTACAAATGTTGTATAATAAACCCATAAAACTATTACCAAGAAAGGAATGTGATAAAAATGAAAAGCTTTAATTACGTAATTACAGATGAAGTGGGAATCCACGCAAGGCCGGCAGGCATCCTGGTAAAGGAGGCTAAGAAATATCAGAGCAAGGTCGTTATCGTGAACAAGGACGGAAAGAGCGCAGAGGCGAAGAAGCTGATGGCATTGATGGGGCTTGGCGTAAAATGCGGCGATCCGGTTGAGGTACAGATCACCGGGGACGACGAAGAAACAGCTTGCGAAGAATTGAAGGCTTTCTTTGAGAACAATCTGTAAGCGGAACTTATAGGAGGTAAACGCATGTTAAAGTTTTCAGGAAAATCTGTCTATAAGGGCATAGCGATGGGCAAGGTCGTTGTATTGAAAAAAAATGACAGCCCGGTAGTTCGCGGGAGGATTACGGATGCCGATGTTGAAATGGAGCGCGTGAATACGGCATTGGAGCAGGCAAAGGAACAGCTTGGGAAGCTATATGATAAGGCAGTAAAGGAAGTCGGCGAAGAAAATGCGGCGATTTTTGAAGTACATCAGATGCTGCTTGAGGACGAGGATTATCTGGAGTCCATTGAGAATACGATTCGGACCGAGATGGTAAACGCCGAATTTGCAGTTGCTACGGCAGGCGACAATTTCGCTGAGATTTTTGCAGGGATGGAGGATGAATATATGCAGGCGCGTGCCGCAGATATCAAGGATATTTCGAACCGTCTCGTGAATAATCTCTGCGGCAATGAAGAGATTGATTTTGGCTCCATTGAGCCGTCCGTCATTGTGGCAGACGATTTGACGCCGAGCGAGACGGTGCAGATGGATAAGGAGAAGATCCTGGCATTTGTTACGGTACACGGCTCGACGAATTCCCATACGGCGATTCTGGCGCGTACGATGAATATTCCGGCGCTGATTGGCGTATCATTGGATTTGGAGACGATTCACAACGGAACCGTTGCAGTTGTCGACGGCTTTGAGGAAGAGGTTATTTTTGACCCGACCGAGGAGGTCAGCGTCGAAGTGAATGCCCGTATTGAGGAGGAGAAAGAAAAGCTTCGCCTTCTGCAGAATATGAAGGGGCAGGAGACTGTGACAAAGGGAGGCCGCAAGATCAATCTCTATGCGAATATTGGAAGCGTATCCGATGTAGGCTATGTATTGGAAAATGACGCAGGCGGAATCGGGCTGTTCCGGAGTGAATTCCTCTATCTGGGCCGGGATGATTTCCCGACGGAGGAGGAGCAGTTCCAGGCTTACAAGCAGGTTCTGCAGACGATGGCTGAGAAGAAGGTTATTATTCGTACGCTGGATATCGGCGCGGATAAGCAGGCCGATTATTTTAACCTTGGCAAGGAGGACAATCCGGCGCTTGGCTACCGGGCGATCCGTATCTGCTTAAAGCAGCATGATATTTTCAAAACGCAGCTGCGTGCGCTTTTACGTGCTTCCGTATACGGCAATCTTGCGATTATGTATCCGATGATCACATCTGTAAAAGAAGTAGAGCAGATTTATGAAATCGTGAAAGAGGTAGAGCAGGAGTTAAAGGACAAGGAGATCCCATACACGATGCCGGAGCAGGGCATTATGATTGAGACGCCGGCAGCAGCTATGATATCCGACGATCTGGCGCAGATCGTAGACTTCTTTAGTATCGGAACGAACGATTTGACTCAGTATACACTGGCGATTGACCGTCAGAACGCAAAGCTGGATGATTTTTACAACCCGCACCACAAGGCAATTTTAAGAATGATCCAGATGGTAACGGAAAATGCGCATAAATATGGAAAATGGGCAGGCATCTGCGGCGAGCTCGGCGCGGATTTGGATTTAACCGAAGAGTTTGTACGCATGGGCTTAGATGAGCTATCCGTTTCTCCGTCCATGGTATTAAAGGTCAGGAAACGCATCCGTGAGTTAGACTAAGTGGGGAGAATGCGATGGGATCCGTTCCAAAGCCAATTGGATCAGGCGTTGACAGAAACCGAAATTGACACCAGAGGGCCAAAAAGGGACAAACAGGTGCATGCAGCGCTTGCGTTTCTACATACTGGCTGGCGGACGGTGACAAGGAAGAAATCAAAATATCTTTAAAAATCAATGAATCAGGAAGCAGTCTGATTTTCAAAAACCCAAATCACCGGATGGCAAAACGCCATCCGGTGATTTTTCATATGTTTTTGGGAGAAGGAAAGAAAATATGGGTATATTAAAATGAAAGCATGTCCGGATCTGTAGAGGGGCATACCTCGTAAGGGGTATGTCTACTCGACCGATAATTAAAAATTATGTGAAATCAGAGAAAAGTATTGAAGAAATGCGTAGATTTGCTATAATTTAAGTATTAAAAACAGAAGGAAGGAACACACATGAAAAGTCCAAATGTAAATATTTATAAAGTTCAAATGGCTTATTTTTTTAAAGAAAAGAGTGAAATTCGAGCATTTGGACTTATTAGTAGCTTATACAATCAATTAAAAGATGTTTTTAGAACAGAGCCACAGTCAATACCTATTCCGGATGACGCACCGGGAGATGTACCGCGTTGCGTATGGAATGATGTTAATACGTCTTTGACATTTAGCAAAATCAGATTAAATTTTACGTTTAATATTCCATCTAAATTTAATTGGCAAGAATTATTTGTTAAATTTAATGAAAAGATTATGTTTGCAATTGAAGAATGTGATATTGTGATTGATAGAGTGGGATTAGTTGCAGAAATTATGTCCTCTGATAATCTGCACGATTTATTAAAAGAGTATATTTCTATAGAGAAATTCAATAATGCGAAAGAAGCTAATATATCATGGGTTGAAAATATTCAGTTGTATAATGTATGGACATATTTTTTAATTAATGAGTCAAGGGACGAGAATAAGATAGTTTTTGATATAAACAGTTTGCCTGAATGCAAATTGAGTGAGCAAGGGATATCGGGAAGATAATCCATGAATCAGTGTGCAGAAAAATTGAAAGGGAAGATGGTGAATGTATTATAAGTCTAATAATGCGGTATTGGATCAATCAATAGTATGGAATGTTGATGCATACAAAATAAAAAGTGTAGTTACATACGTTATGGATGTCTTGTTGGAAAAAATAGAATATCCTTTTTGGATAGAAAAAAGAATAGAAAATCATGTTTTTGGATATAATAGTAAAAAATATGAACAATTGGAAAAGTTATATACAATGGCATATACTACTCTTAATTCATTGGAAAAAAATTATATAGTAACGAATGCTGCATTGGATGAAATAGCAAAATTAGATGATAATTGGAATAATAATGGTGCAGGTTCTTTTTCTACGAAGTTAATTGGAAAATGTAGAGAAATTGTGATGCAGTTGGTAGCTGAACCATTTATATGTCCTACAGCTTGCAGCTCTATCCAGTTTGAGTACGAAAAAGAAAATGGTGAGTATCTAGAATTCGAAATATATGAAGATAGAATTGAAGTTTTTTTAGATACACTGTCTAATGGGGAACAAGAGTTTGACTTGAAGGGAATTTCAGCAATTGATAAAATGAAACAAATGGTGGTAGATTTTTATGGCGTGTATTTGTGAAAAAAAGATGGAAATAAGATATGTGAGACTCCAGTGGATTTTTGCCGCTGGAGTTCTTTTGGGAAGCGTAAAGGGGTATATAATGACATTGCAGGAAGCTGAATCACTCACTGTTTGGGAGTGTAAAATAAAGTGTGTAAGTTAGAAATAAAACAAATCTAACTGCACAC
>CANDKL010000005.1 GCA_947385255.1 uncultured Roseburia sp.
GGTCAATATAGAATGACGGTGCGATACCGATGTGGACAGTGTAATGAGCTGTCACTCGTATGTGTTTTTTGAAAAGAATTATGGAAGAATTTTGTCTGCTGATGAGAGGCAGGAGCAATGTTCTTGTTTGTCATGGGCAGATAATGCTATGCAAAGAGAAGGGAGGAAATATGGGCAGTAATATAACAAAGGAACAAATCAATACTACAATGGCTTTGGCTCTAATGAAGCATTTATATAACCAAGGAAAAATATCTGAAAAAGTATATAAGAAAATATTATCGCAATATGAAAAGAAAGGGCTTGCAGAATCGAAAATATCATGTTAATATATGAGTGTTAGCAAAACGAGGAAACAAAGAAAGGCGAGTAAATGTATAGGAAAAGGATAGTGGCGATATATGCCAGAGTATCAACAGAACATGAGGCGCAAATATCCGCATTGGGCAATCAGGTTCAGTATTATGACAATTTATTAGCCCAGCACCCAGAATGGGAACTTTATGACCGTTACATAGATGAAGGGATTACTGGAACTTCTGTAAAAAAGCGAAAGAATTTTATGCGAATGATGAAAGATGCTTCAGATGGAAAATTTGATCTTGTCATAACAAGAGAGGTATCACGATTTGCAAGAAATACAGTTGATACACTGCAACAGACACGTCTATTAAAAAAAGAGGGCGTTGAAGTCTATTTTACAGAAGATAATATTTGGACAATGAATGATGAAGATGGGGAACTTCGTTTAACTATCATGGCAACATTGGCGCAGAATGAAAGTAAAAAGACATCGCTTAGAGTAAAAGCAGGTCAAATGATTTCTTTTCAGAATGCCGTGCCATACGGAAATGGAAATATTTTAGGATACGATAGGATTGATAAGCAATTTGTCATCAATGAATCACAGGCAGCTACGGTCAGAAGAATATTTGACTTGTACTTAGATGGTAATGGTGTCAGGAAGATACAGTTCATTATTGAAAAAGAAGGTCATCTTACAGCAACCGGATTGACAAAGTGGCAACCGGCAAATATAAGCAGGATTCTTCGCAATCCATTTTATTGTGGAACAATCGTTTATCGGAAACAATATGTACCAGATTTTTTGGAACAGAAGAAAATCAATAATTTTGGAGATGTTGATAAGGTAGTAGTGGAGGGTAGTCATACACCTATTATTACCAAAGAACAGTTTCAAAAGGTTCAAGAAATGTTGGACGGTAAATCAGCATCTATAAATAATAAAGGCAGGCGTGGGAAAAAAGTTTCCAAAGATGTATGGTGTAGGAAGCTGATTTGCGAATGTGGTCATACTTATAATAGAGTGGTTTGGCATTATGGAGCAGGCGGACCGCAGTATGCGTATCAATGTTATAGTCAAGTACGTTTCGGTTCTGTAAAGACCAGAGAAAAGAAGGGACTTAGTACCGAGGGTATGTGTGTTACCAAAATGGTAGCCCGTTGGAAGTTGGAAGCTATGGCTGATGTTATATTTCAGAAGTTTTGGAATGACAGAGAGGGTGTCTTGACCATTGCTAATGAAATGTTGGATAAATGCTATGACAACGAACAGGATAACGAGGCTTTACAGAGGAAACATGAGCTTGAACAGAAATTAGAGGCATGGGATAGGAAATATGATAACCTCTTGAATATGCGTATGGCTGGTGAGATTGAAAAGGATCGTTACGATGAGAAGCGGACGCAACTTCAAAAAGAGCAGGAAAAGCTCCGAGAGCAGCTAATGTTGCTTGAGAGTGAGGAAGAAATTACAGATGATATTTACAAGGATAAGCTGGAAGTGTTAAAATATGGATTAGAGCAGGACTTTAATTTCTCAACTAAGCACATTCCAGAGGAAATAATAGATGCTTTCGTAAAAGAGATAGTAGTTTGTAGGGACTGTTTTATTTGGAAATTGAATTTCTTTCCAGATGACTACAAGCTGGATGTCGAAGGCAGGAGCAACAATTATACAGTTACCCAAACAGAACTTTCCTCTGATACGTCACAGCAGCACAGGCAGCGATTGCCAGTAAGTAGTATACGGTAAATATAGTATATAAGACTCTTTGTCAGAGCCTCATAAATGAAACAAAAGCCCTGCTGTCTGATTATTGGATAGCAGGGCTTTGTGGTAATATAGTAGCGAAGTGATATTAACGTGTATATAAGACTATCAGGCGATAAACAGCCTTATAACAGAATATTCGGTTATCTATGGCCAGGTGAGTTACATTTCGCGGGACAATGTCAGCTTCCAAAGACGCAAAAAACTCAAATTATTAGGAAGAAAAGATGAAAAAAGGAGATAAAATAGCAATTGTATGCTGCTCCAATGCGATACCGTATGCAGCAGAGGACAGACTGAGGACGCTGGAGAGCTACTTAAAGAAGCTGGGGCTGCGGCCGGTATTTGGCAGCTGTATATACGGAACGGACGCCGATTTTGCGGGAAACGCCAGGGGGCGGGCCGAGAGCCTGATGCGCTGCTATCGGGATCCGGAAATAAAAGCGGTTTTTGATATATCAGGAGGGGATCTTGCAAACGGGCTCCTTCCTTATTTAGATTATGAGGTCATTGCGCACAGCGGCAAAATGTTCTGGGGCTACAGCGATTTGACGACGGTGATCAACGCTATTTATACAAAAACGGGAAAAAAATCTGTTTTGTACCAGATAAAGCATATCATTCAGGAAGAGACAGAGGAACGGCGCAGGGATTTTTGCAATACCTTTTTTGGGGGAGGAGACGATCTGTATTCGATTTCCTGTGAAATTGTACAAAAGGGAGTTCCGAAGGGAATTGTCGTGGGCGGGAATATCCGCTGCCTGCTTAAGCTGGCAGGGACGGAGTATTGGCCGGATATGCATGGAAAGGTTCTTCTTTTGGAGAGCTTTCATGGAAATGAGGCGCAGACGGCGGCTTATTTTAGCCAGCTTGGTCAGATGGGTGTGTTTGAACAGACGGCGGGTATTTTGCTGGGAACGTTTACGGAGTTAGAGGAGAAGGGAAAGCGGTCCTTTGTGATTGCGCTGGCCAGGCAGTATGCGAAAGAGGAGCTTCCCATATTAAAAACGGATGAGATTGGACACAGTATGCACGCGAAGGGGATTGTGATAGGAGAGGCATTTCAATTAAATATGAAAATTTTGTGAAAAAGAGGTGCATTTTGCAATTTGCTGTTATACTGTTGTTTGGAAAACCAAAAAAGAAAGGTGGAGACACAATGAAAGCATCAATAAGACGTGCAGCGGCAGCAGCAATCTGCCTGTGCCTTATGGCTGGAACTCTGCTTCTGACCGGGTGCGGCCAGGGAGGGCCGGCAGAAACAGGTATGGAGGAAGACAGCAGCGAGGGGACCGGTGCAGCCGGGAAGTATTTTGCAGATATTGAAATACAGGATTATGGTACGGTTACAGTGGAGCTGGATCCCGAATCAGCGCCGATTACAACGGAGAATTTTATTCAGCTGGCAGAGGACGGATTTTACGACGGGCTGACCTTCCACAGGATTATGGCCGGTTTTATGATGCAGGGCGGCGACCCGAACGGCAATGGGACAGGCGGCTCTGATCAGACCATTGAGGGTGAATTTTCTGAAAACGGTTATGATAACAGTCTTTCCCATAAAAGAGGGGCTGTTTCGATGGCGCGTTCCAACGACTACAACAGCGCGAGTTCACAGTTTTTTATTGTACATGAAGACAGTACCTTTTTGGACGGGCAGTATGCGGTATTTGGTTATGTGACAGAGGGGATGGATATTGTGGATGAAATATGCGAAGCGGCGGAGCCGGTTGATGATAACGGGACGATTTTGCCGGATGCGCAGCCTGTCATTACCAAAATTGAAATACGGACGGAATAGGAGGGGAAAAAATATTGCGATATTTTTCGAAAAAATATTGCAATATTTTTTTTGTGTGTTATAATAGCACTTGTAAGCAGATATAGTATATCGGTAGTACATCAGCTTCCCAAGCTGAGGGGGTGGGTTCGACTCCCATTATCTGCTTTTAGTCTGGAATCTGTAATCCGCAAGGGATGGCAGTTGGTTCCAGGCTTTTTTATTGCATTTTCGGCGGATTTTGGATGGTGAGTGCCGAGATATATAGTGTTAAAAACTATATAATACTTATATGCGTAACCAAAAAATGTTGACACGATTACCAAATGGTGCTAGGATAGGGAAAGAAAGGCAAAGAACGGACAAAGAGAGGATATCCAACCATGATGAAGGAATTGAAAATCGGCGCTAAAACGGCAAGGTTTCCCATTATTCAGGGCGGAATGGGAGTCGGCGTAAGCCGCTCAAGGCTGGCCGGAGCGGTTGCCGCAGAGGGGGGAATCGGGGTCATTTCCACAGCGCAGATCGGATACGATGAGCCGGGGTTTGCGCAGGATTCCAAAGCCTGCAACCTGAATGCAATCGAAAAGCATGTGAAAAAAGCAAAGAGCCAGGCCAAAGACGGTTTGGTGGGCGTGAATATTATGGTAGCGCTGAAGGATTATGCGGAGCATGTAAAGGCCGCAGTAAGGGCCGGGGCAGATGTGATTATTTCGGGGGCAGGCCTTCCGGCCGCACTGCCGGGGCTTGTGGCAGGTTCAGATACCAAAATTGCCCCCATTGTTTCTACGGAAAAAGCCGCGCATGTCATTTTGAAGCTGTGGGAGCGGAGGTTTCAGAGGACAGCCGATTTTATTGTGATAGAAGGGCCGAAGGCAGGCGGCCATCTGGGCTTTTCCAGAGAAGAGCTGGCACAGGCGGACGACCTTCATTATGATTTGGAAATCAAAAGGATTCTGGAAACGGTAAAGGAATACGGTTGGAAATTCGGACAAAAAATACCGGTGATTGTCGCAGGGGGAATTGTTTCAAGGGAGGATGTTTCGCATGTGCTGGATTTGGGTGCAGACGGCGTGCAGGTGGCGTCGCGGTTTGTAGCGACAGAGGAATGCGATGCGGACGAGGCGTATAAGCAGGCTTACATTCAGGCGAAGGAATCGGATGTGTCTATTATAGAAAGTCCGGTCGGAATGCCGGGGCGGGCATTGAAGAATGCGTTTTTGGAGCAGGTAAAGCAGAAGCATATGGAAATCGGTCGGTGCTATGGCTGTCTGGCCAGATGCAATCCAGCGAAGAGCCCCTACTGTATTACGGACGCTCTAATTCGGGCGGTAAAGGGAGATGTGGAGCATGGGCTGGTTTTCTGCGGGGCCAATGTCGGGAGCATCGGCAGGATGTCGACCGTGCGTGAGGTGATGCAGGAGCTGACAGTCTGATTTGGGACAGGAGTGCTTAAGCATGGGAAAAGAATCTCAGGGGAGGAGGTTCTTTTTTTATGAAAATGCAGTACAGCTTATAAATAAGATAAGATATATTAATTATACTAATCCGAATAAAGATGTTATGATGATCCTGCAATGGTGCGAAAAAAGATGGAGGGATGACCTATGAGCAATGTAAGAAGAGTCTATGTGGAAAAAAAGCCTGCTTTTGCGGTACAGGCCAAAGAACTGAAGTCGGAAATCAAAAGCTATCTGGGGATTACAGACGTCGGGGAGGTGCGCGTCTTAATCCGCTACGATATAGAGAATATTTCGGACGCGACCTACGAAAAAGCAATCCGCACGGTGTTTTCCGAGCCGCCGGTGGACGATGTATACGAGGAAACCTTTGAGCCAAACGGAGGAAAGGTCTTTGGCGTGGAATATCTTCCGGGGCAGTTTGACCAGAGGGCGGATTCTGCGATGCAGTGCGTAAAGCTGCTGAACGAAAGCGAGGATCCGGTCATTCGTTCTGCGACCGTCTATGTTGTGGCCGGAGTGACGGACGAGCAGCTGGCAGCGATTCGGGCGCACTGCATTAATCCGGTAGATTCCCGCGAAGCGGATGCCAATAAGCCGGAGACCTTAGTCGTACAGTTTGAGGAGCCGGCGGATATTTTGGTTGTGGACGGTTTTACTGGGATGGCGGAGGCTCAGCTAAAGGAGCTGTACGGTTCCTTAAATCTGGCTATGACCTTTTGGGATTTTCTCCATATTCAAAAATATTTCCGGGACGAAGAAAAGCGGGATCCCTCTATGACAGAAATCCGCGTGCTCGATACGTACTGGTCGGATCACTGCCGCCATACGACGTTTTCCACAGAACTTGAGAGCGTGGCATTCGGGGAGGGCGATTACAGAGAACCGATACAAAAGACATATGAGGATTATCTGGATGCGCATAAAACAATGTATGCGGACAGAGACGATAAATTTGTATGCCTGATGGACATTGCGTTAATGGCAATGAAGCAGCTGAAAAAGGAAGGAAAATTAGAGGATCAGGAGGAGTCGGATGAAATCAATGCCTGTTCTGTAGTCGTTCCGGTTGAGGTGGATGGAGCGACGGAGGAATGGCTGGTGAATTTTAAAAACGAGACGCACAACCATCCGACGGAAATTGAGCCGTTCGGCGGTGCGGCAACCTGCTTAGGAGGCGCGATCCGCGATCCGCTCTCGGGGCGTACGTATGTCTATCAGGCGATGCGTGTGACCGGAGCAGCCGATCCGACCGTGCCGATGGAAAAGACCATGAAGGGCAAGCTGCCGCAGAAAAAAATTGTCCGCGAGGCGGCGCACGGCTACAGCTCGTACGGCAACCAGATTGGGCTTGCAACCGGTTATGTCAAGGAGATTTACCATCCGAATTATGCGGCGAAGCGGATGGAAATCGGCGCGGTCTTAGGGGCGGCTCCAAGGCGCGCTGTCCGAAGGCTCACCTCTGATCCGGGCGATGTTATTATTTTGCTGGGCGGACGCACCGGAAGGGACGGCTGCGGCGGAGCAACCGGTTCGTCGAAGGCGCACAATACGGCTTCGATTGATACCTGCGGCGCAGAGGTTCAGAAGGGAAATCCGCCGACGGAGCGTAAGATCCAAAGGCTGTTCCGCCGGGAGGAGGTCAGTTATTTGATCAAAAAGTGCAATGACTTCGGCGCAGGCGGCGTGTCGGTTGCGATTGGCGAGCTGGCGGCCGGTTTAAGGGTGGATCTGGATCGGGTGCCAAAAAAATATGCGGGTCTGGACGGAACGGAGATCGCGATTTCGGAGTCTCAGGAGCGTATGGCGGTCGTCGTTTCGCCGGATGACGTGGAGCGGTTTTTGGCCTATGCCAAAGAAGAAAACTTAGAGGCGGTTGCAGTGGCTGTTGTAACGGAAGAGCCGCGCCTGGTTTTAAGCTGGCGGGGAAAGGAAATTGTCAATCTTTCGCGTGCATTCCTGGATACAAACGGGGCGCATCAAAAAACCTCCGTAGCGGTGGACATCCCCTCCAAAGCAGATTGCTATCTAAACCGTATTTCGGTACAGGAGGTAAAGGAGGCCGTGGAACAGCAGGATCTGAAAGCGGCATGGCTGGCAGAGCTTGCCGACTTAAATGTATGCTCCCAGAAGGGCCTGGTGGAAATGTTTGACGGCTCGATTGGCGCGGGCAGCGTATATATGCCGTATGGCGGACGCTATCAGCTCACCGAGACGCAGAGCATGGTAGCAAAGCTTCCGGTGGCAAAGGGCAGTACCGACGTTGTGACAATGATGAGCTACGGCTTTGATCCGTATCTGTCCTCCTGGAGCCCCTATCATGGAGCCGTATATGCCGTGCTGGAATCGGTAGCGCGCATCGTAGCGGCCGGAGGGGAGTTCCGAAAAATCCGCTTTTCCTTTCAGGAGTATTTTCGCAGGATGTCTGAGGAGCCTTCCCGCTGGAGTCAGCCGTTTGCCGCTCTTTTAGGCGCTTACCATGCGCAGGTTGGATTTGGTCTTCCGTCGATTGGCGGCAAGGACAGTATGTCCGGCAGCTTTAATGAAATGGATGTGCCGCCGACGCTGGTTTCCTTTGCGGTCGATGTGGCAAGGGAGCAGGATATTCTGACGCCGGAGCTCAAAAAAGCCGGAAACAGGCTGTTTTTATTTACGGTGAAAAAAGACGCTTATGATTTGCCGGACTATGCGCAGGTGATGAAGCTTTACGATACGGTTCACAGGCTTACCGGAGAAAAGGTTCTTTTGTCGGCGTACGCACTGGATGCGAAGGGGCTTTGCGCCGCGGTCAGCAAGATGGCTTTTGGAAATAAGCTTGGCGTGACGGTTTATGAGGATATAGATACGAAGACCCTGTTTGCACCGGGATTTGGTAATATCCTGGCGGAGGCGCCGGCAGAAAAAGAAGAACAGGTGTTAAAAGCATTTGCAGAGGCCGGGCTGTCCGGATTTGTAAAAGCGGCGGGAGAGGTGAATGACAGGCAGGTGTTTATTTACGGGACGACAGAGCTTTCCATGGGGGAAGCGCTGGCCGCCTGGACGGGCACGCTCGAAAAGGTATTCCCGACACATGCATCGGAGGACACGGCTCTTGTAAACACCGGGATATACAAGGCGGATCAGATTTACGTTTGCAGGCATAAGACCGCGAAGCCAACGGTATTTATTCCGGTTTTCCCAGGGACAAACTGCGAATACGACAGTGCCCGGGCGTTTGAGGCTGCAGGCGCAGATGTGATTACCAGAGTGTTCCGGAACTTAAACGCAGAGGATATTCGTGAGTCGGTAGAGATTTTTGAAAAAGCAATCGGCCAGGCGCAGATCCTAATGTTCCCGGGCGGCTTCTCTGCCGGAGACGAGCCGGAGGGCTCGGCGAAGTTCTTTGCGACGGCATTCCGAAACGAAAGGCTTTCCGAAGCTGTCAATCGGCTTTTGCATGAGCGTGACGGACTGATGCTCGGGATTTGCAACGGCTTCCAGGCATTGATTAAGCTGGGGCTTGTGCCATACGGCGAAATTACGGAGCAGAGGGCGGATTCTCCTACATTGACCTACAATACCGTCGGCCGTCATATCAGCAAAATGGTCTATACAAAGGTTGTAACCGACAAATCCCCCTGGCTTATGGGCGCCGTGCCGGGCAAAATCTACTGCAATCCGGCGTCGCACGGGGAGGGCCGTTTTGTCGCGCCGCAGGAGTGGACAGACCGCCTGTTTGCCAACGGGCAGGTAGCCACGCAGTATGTCAACGAAGCGGGAGAGCCGACGATGGATGAGGAATGGAACGTCAACGGCTCCTATGCCGCAATCGAAGGGATCACAAGTCCCGACGGACGTGTGCTCGGAAAAATGGCGCATGTAGAACGGCGCGGCAGATCGGTAGCCGTAAATATTTACGGAGAGCAGGATATGAAGCTGTTTGAGTCCGGCGTGAGGTATTTTAAGGATTAAGGAAGGGGGCGTATATGAATACGTATTTAAAGACGCCAAAAGCGGTACTGCAGGCAAGAGAAGCAAAGGGAGGACACAATCTGGTGCTGGAGCTGTTGATTTTTGCGGCCCTTTTTCTGGTTTGTACCTTTGGTGAAACCGCTGTGATGGTCCCGGTGCAGATGATGCTGCTGGCGAACAGCCCGTCTTACCTGGAGGCGGTCTCATCCGGAGATATGGATCAGATTGAGGATGCGGCCGTCGCGGCGTGCAGTACGGATGAATTTACGATTTTGTCTTTATTTGCGACTGCCGTGATGATTTTGCTGGTAGTCCTGTTTTGCAGATTTCTACAGAAAAGAAGGCTTTCCTCGCTCGGTTTTGTGAAGGAAGGCGGCGGGGTACAGTATGCGCTCGGAATGGTGATTGGATTTGGAATGTTTTCGGCGGCTGTGCTGCTTTGCGTAGCGACCGGTGCGGTTCGGTTTACCGGCACCGGCCCGTTTGCGGCATCGACATTTTTGCTTTTTACAGCAGGGTACATGGTGCAGGGCATGGCGGAGGAGGTGCTTTGCAGAGGGTATTTTATGGTGTCTGTCGGACGCAGGTATCCAATGGCTGTTGCCGTTTGCGCAAATTCCGTGGCCTTTGCGGCGCTGCACCTGTTAAATCCGGGGATTGCGCCGCTTGCAATTGTGAATTTGATTCTGTTTGGCATATTTGCTTCGGTCTGTTTTATTAAAACGGAGAATATCTATATGGTTGGCGCTATCCATTCAGTCTGGAATCTGGTGCAGGGAAATGTGTATGGGATGAAAGTCAGCGGGATGGGAACGTCGTGTACGGTATTTTCTGCCGCAATGACGGACGGGAAGGAGCTGATAAACGGCGGGGCGTTCGGGTTAGAAGGCGGGCTTGCCGTGACGGCTGTGCTTTTGGCCGGAATCGCGGTGGTTTATTTCTGGGGGAAAAGGCAGGGGGCTCTGGATTATTCATAATGCCCTCTGCATGATATGATTTTTATATTGTGTCACTCGTCCATGTTATAATAAGCCGGTTTGCTTTACCGAAACAGAAAGATAGAAGAGGCATTATCTGTTGATTTTTTGCATTTTCTTTATAATGGCTTGCCAATACATGCGGTCTTTCAAAACCCGGATTATAGTAATCGTGGAATCCTCCACAACAAAGAAGATTAAATATGTACTGTAAGGCTTGAAATAAATGCTTAATCCTTCAATCACATATCCCGTAGCTTCATAGCCTTTGGGGAAGGAATCCAGTTCCTTGATTGCCTTCTTTATCTTCTTTGAAAAGTTTTCCGCATATTCACGATATTTGAAGGTGTCGAGAATATACTTTTTGGTTGATTTAATATCCAAGAGAGCATCTTTGGATATTACGATTTTGTATTTTTTAGGTCTATCCATAGGCATTATATGTTGTCAATTTTCTCCCATGCTTCATCAATTGTATAAACATCTCCTTTTTTCAGACTTTCTATTCCCTTGGAGAGTTCATCATATAATGCTCCTATGGCTGCTTTTTCGGAATACTTTGTATCTACGATCTCTTGATTTCTGATTGCCTGTGCTATAGGTGCCATAGTATCACTTCCTTTCGATTATTGATTTTATTATACGGTATTTTGTATCGGCTTATCAACAGATTTTTATTAAATTTTCCTCAAAAGTGTGTCTTGTGGTTACTTTTCAAGGGGTGGGGAAATGATTGCCATGGGTATTTGGGGGTTATTCGATAGCGACGCCTGAGTCCGCTTCCTTCGGACGTTTGAATTGCTATTTCTCTTGACACATGATAATCAATATGATATCATAATTATATCAAAAAGAAAAGAAATGAATCCTATGCAACAAAATATCCCTGTCCTCGGCAAAGAGGGGCGGATTCCCGGCAGTTTTTCTTTTACTGGCTGCTAACCGCGCAGCTGTAGGTTGATCTGATATAATATATTAGATATATTGTAAAATATAATTGACATAATGCTATTAGAGTGCTATGATAACAAAAGAAAAGCAAAAAGGGAAGGGGATGCGTGGTGTATATCGACATTGGTGAGTTTGGCGTGTGGATTCTGGTGGTTGCTGTTTCCTTGGCTCTGGGAGTGAAATCGTTGAAGCGATCTTCAAAAGACGGCAGTACGAAGCAGAAATATGACGAACGCCAGAAGCTGGTGCGAATCAGGGGGGCGGCATACGGCCTGTATGCGACGTGGGGAAGCCTGTTTATCGCGCTGGTGGAAGGGGAGTATCTGGAACGGTATATGGGGCATAGGATGATATTGCTGATTTGTATTTTTTCCGGCATATTTGTGGAACAGGTTTATACAGTGTGGAATGACGGTTATGTTGCGGTGAACCGGTATCCGTTTTCTGTTATGGTAAGTACCGCAGGGGCGTTTTTAAGCAGCATGTATCTGGCCGTAAGGAATATGTTTTTGGACGGCATGATGGATGCTACGGTGGTCTTGCTGTTGCTGGCTCTTTTGTTTTTTATGAGTTTTATGATAATGTTGTTCAAATATATTTCAAAAAAGAAACAGGCGGAAGAGTAGCGTCCGGCGTGCCGGAGGCACAGGCGCTGCCATCATGCGGAAGGAAAAGGAGGAAGCGGTATGGGACAGAGTGCAGGTTATTGGGTAGGCATGGTATTTGGGATAGCGATGGGGCTGGTAGCGGCAGTGGCAGTGATCAAGGCGGTCAAGAAGGATGGAAGGCTAAAATGCAAGTATGACGAACGGCAGGTGCTGGTTCAGGGCAAGAGCTATAAGTATGGGTTTCTTGCGCTGCTCCTTTGTCTGATGCTGGATGTTTTTCTGGGGGATCTGGCGGAAGGGTATGTGGAGCACGGGGTTCTGGTATTTTTGTGTGTCGTTATCGGAATTATTGTGGAATCAGGGTATGCCATTTGGCATGACGGTTATTTTTCCTTAAATGAGTATCCGAAGCGGATCGTGCTTGCATTTTTGGCATTGTCTCTGTTAAATTTTGCGGTTTTTATACGCTATATGCAGGAAGGAGAGCTGATCAGAGACGGCGTGGTGACGAGCTCCGCAACAAATTTGCTTTGTGCGGTTTTGCTCCTTGTCGTTGTCCTGATGATTCTTGCAAGGTATGCATATGGGAAAAGACGGGATAAAGGGTAAAGCGATATGAAAAATTTACGTTTAAAAGCGGCGCGGGCGGGGCTGGATTTGTCGCAGCAGGAGTTAGCGGATCTGGTCGGGGTATCAAGGCAGACCATCAGCGCGATTGAAAAGGGCGATTACAATCCTACGATTAACCTCTGCATTGCGATTTGCAGGTCGCTCGGAAAGACGCTCAATGATTTGTTCTGGGACGATGGGTAAGCGTATTTTGCGTCTGAGGATCTGATTGCCGTAAGATGCATGCGGCGGGAACCGATCGATCCCATGAATATAGCACACGAAAACCGGTTTGGAAAAGGAGACATTATGAGACTTACGTTACGTAACATTTTTAAGAGCTTTGGCGAAAAAGAAGTGTTAAAAGGCATTTCCTTTTCAGCGGAAAGCGGGCGGGCATTCGGCCTGTTAGGGCGCAACGGCGCGGGCAAGACGACGACAATCCGCATTCTGATGGACGTATTCGGCGCGGACGCCGGGGAAGTTTTGCTGGACGGGAAGCCGCTTAATTACAAAGAGCTTCGGATTGGCTATCTTCCGGAGGAACGGGGGCTTTACCCAAAGAAGAAGATTATCGACCAGCTTACGTATTTTGCCGAGTTAAACGGCATGAAGCGGCAGGACGCCGTGAAATCCGTCGACGGCTGGCTTAAGAGGCTTGGCATGTCCGAGCACCGCAATAAGCGCCTGGATACCCTCTCCAAAGGAAACCAGCAGAAGATACAGCTGGTGACGGCGCTTGCGCACAACCCGCAGATTGTGATTTTAGACGAACCGTTTTCCGGCCTGGATCCGGTGAACGCGATGCTGCTGAAGGACGTGGTAAAGGAAGAAATTGCAAAAGGCAAGATTGTGCTGTTTTCCAGCCACCAGATGAATTATATTGAGGAGTTTTGCGACCGGATTGCGATTTTAAACGACGGGGTCGCCGCGATTGAGGGCGATATCCATGAGATTAAGCGCAATTACGTCCGGGATAAGCTGGTGGTGCGCTCCGAAGCGGCGGAACAGATCCGGCGGGATTTGGGGGACTGCTGCAGTGCGAGGGAAGACGGCGGGCTTTTGATCCAGATGGCGTCGGCGGATGATAAGCGTGAGATGATGCAGCGGCTTGCCGGGCAGTATGATTTGGATGAAATCAAAGTGTTTGAGCCGTCGTTAAACGACATTTTTGTGGAATATGCAGGGGATCAGGCAAAGGAGGCAGCCGTATGAGACAATTTGGGACGATTTTTAAATTTGAATTGAAAAGCTATCTGAAAAATAAAATATTTGTCGGCGTTACCGTATTTTTGGTGGCGGTGATTGCGGTTGTGATGTTTTTCCCGTCGTTCATAGGCGGCGGCGCCGGAGAGATCACAGTCGATTCGGAGGATGAAAACGTGAGTGCGGAATCGTCCGGGACCGAAGGGCTGATGCTGTTTTCGGCAGAGGGCGTGGACGGGGCGGAACGGTACCGGACGGCTTTCGCGGAAGCCTTTGCGGATTATGAAGTAGGCGAGACGGAAGATGGCGAGGAGCGCATCAAAGAGCGCGTGGCTTCGGGGGAAGCGGAGTGCGCGTTTGTGCTTCACAGCCCGACTTCTTATACGTATTATGTGGATAATTTAAGCATGTACGACGCCAATACGGAGATTGCGGATACGGTACTGGGCAATATGTACCAGGTGCAAGCCATGATAGAGGGCGGCATACCGCCGGAGCAGGTAAGCGAGGTGCTTGGCGTACAGATTCAGGGGGAAACGGAGAACTTAGGCAAGGATCAGATGCAGAACTTCTTTTATACGTATATTATGATTTTTGCGCTGTATATGGTGATTTTGCTGTATGGGCAGATGGTGGCGACGAATGTGGCGACCGAGAAAAGCTCAAGGGCGATGGAGCTTTTGATTACGAGCGCAAAGCCGGTCAGCATGATGTTCGGGAAGGTGCTTTCCTCGTGTTTGGCGGGATTTTTACAGCTTGTGGCGGTGTTTGGGTCGGCGATTTTGTTTTATAACCTGAACAAAGCGCAGTGGGGGGATAATTATATTATCGCGTCGCTGTTTGATATGCCGGTGAGCTTGCTGGTTTATATGCTGGTATTTTTTGTCTTAGGGTTTTTGATGTATGCGTTTATGTTCGGGGCGGTTGGATCTACGGCGTCGAAGCTTGAGGATATCAATACGTCGGTGATGCCGATTACGCTATTGTTTGTGGCAGGGTTTATCGTAGTCATATTTTCGATGTCGGGCGGCGACGTGGACAGTTTGTTGATGAAGATTTGCTCGTATGTGCCGTTTACTTCCCCGATGGCGATGTTTACGCGGATTGCCATGAGCACGGTTCCGGCGTATGCGGTGGCAATTTCGATTGCGATCTTGGTGGTAAGCGTAGTGGCGGTCGGCGTGCTTTCGGCTAAGATCTACCGCGTCGGCGTGCTGCTGTATGGGACGACGCCGAAGCTTGGGGGGATCTTAAAGGCGATTAGGAAGGCGTAAGATCAGAAGGGTGCAAGGATTTTCACGCCCCGTGAAACAACCCTAAAAATATGGAGGAGAATGTTGTAACACCGTAATATATGTGATAGGATAATAGAATGAAAAGGAAAGGAGAGGGAGCATGTTAGAGCAAAAGGATTTAGAAGTTTTACAAAGTATGATGGAATCTGTTTTGGAGCGCCGTCTGGGAGAAACGACAAAAAGCATAGAATCAACGATGGAGCGCCGTCTGGAAGAAACGACAAAAAGCATAGAATCAACGATGGAGCGCCGTCTGGAAGAAACGACAAAAAGCATAGAATCAACGATGGAGCGCCGTCTGGGAGAAACGACAAAAAGCATAGAATCAACGATGGATCACCGTCTGGCAGAATCAGAAAATCTTATATTAGAAGAAATGGAACGGACGAGAGGAATGTTGGATGACGAAATAAAACAGCTTCAGAAAAATCTGGAGGAGTTAAATCAATATTATAAAATTTCAAAGCTGGAAGGAGACAATACCGCACTTTTTTTGAAGATAGTAGAAGGGTTATCCAAAAGGGTGGATGAGCTGGAACGGAAAACAGCATAGGGACGGACAGGGAAAGTGTAAGAAAGGCTTTACATCGGCAGCAAAATCTGTTAGGATTCGATTGTAACAGTTTATTCGGGTGAATAAAAAGAAAGCAGGCGGTTGTATGACAGAAAAAGAAATGCTTAAGATATCTGTGGAGGAGTTTTCAAGGGTTCAGCGGTATATGAGATTGTCTGATAAGGACTCGGAAGCCTATGCCGAGATGAAAGAACGATATATTGAATTAAAAGTGATTCTGACGGCTTCCGGCATTAATCTGACAGAGCTTGACAAAATAAAAGAATAAAAATCAGAAAGGTGCAAAGCCTGTCATGGAACAATCCGGGCTTTGCACTTTTTGATTGCGCCCAGCGGAACGATGCGACGGGCCGTTGAAAAACGAGGTGGACAAAGATGGAGCAGATAACGGCGGATGTTATAAAAATGCTGGATGCGGGATGCGAACGGATCGTACTCAGCAAGCCGGAAAAAGGCGCAGAGTACCGCAGGGTGAATATTTCCAGACAAGCGGACGCGTACCAGATAGAAAAACTGACAAAACAGCAGGCATTCCACGAAAACGTGGCAAAGGACGATCTGACAGGAAGGATTGCGCAGTGGCTTGCCGGATCCTTTCGGCAGTTAAATGGATTTGGGAACGGGATGGAATATATCTTTCTGGTTTCCAAAAAGGGGAAGGTGACCTTTAAACAGAAAAAAACGGCGTCCATACCGAACGCGCAGGAGGGTCACAACCGGAAAAAGCAGTATCTATTAAAAGAGGGAGAAGCAATTCCGCCGCTTGTGGATATGGGGGTATTTACGCCGGAAGGAAGGGTTGTTTCTTCTATGTACGATAAATTCCGCCAGATCAACCGCTTTCTGGAAATAATAGACGATGCGGTGCGTACGCTTCATACGGATCATCTGAATGTGATTGATTTTGGGTGCGGCAAGTCGTATCTTACATTTGTGCTGTATTATTACCTGACGGAAAAATGCGGCTTTACGGTGCGGATGATTGGACTGGATTTAAAGGCGGATGTGATAGAACGGTGCGGACAGACGGCGCAAAAGTACGGTTATACGGGGCTTACGTTTGAGCCTGGGGATATTAACGGATACCAGGCGCCGTTTGAGGTGGATATGGTGGTATCGCTGCACGCCTGTGACACAGCGACGGATTATGCGCTGTACAATGCTGTGGAATGGGGCGCGAAGCTGATTTTTTCCGTGCCTTGCTGCCAGCATGAGCTAAACGGACAGATGGAGAGCGATACGTTTTCCCTGATGACGCGCTACGGGATTATCAAGGAGCGGTTTGCGGCGCTTGCGACGGATGCGATTCGGGCCAACCTGCTGGAATGCTGCGGGTATAAGACGCAGGTGTTAGAGTTTGTGGATTTATCGCATACGCCGAAAAACCTTCTGATCCGGGCAGTGAAAAAGAGGGGAGAGAATCGGCAGCATAAGGAGCGGATGTTAGGAGAGGCAGAGCGTTTGATGGAGGAGTTTGGGCTTAATCCAACGCTGTACCGTCTGCTTAAGAGGGAGAAAAAAGTGTAAAGGCCGTTATTTTATTTTGTGAAAAATAACCGGATTTGGTATAAATCCCCTTTTTTGATGCCATACTTAATAATGAAATCAATCAAAAAAGGAGGATGAAAACATGCGTGCTGTAGTAGATAAGGATACCTGCATCGGCTGCGGTTTATGTGTTGCGACAGAGCCGGCAGTATTTGTGATGGACGATGACGGCAAGGCGTTAAGCGTAGCGGATACGACGGATGAAAACCGGGATGCCGTACAGTCCTGCATTACCGGATGTCCGGTCAATGCAATTCATGAGGAATAAAAAAAGATACACCTTCAAATGCTAGAGCGTGTCTGAAGGTGTATTTTTGGGTGGAGAGGAACATGCAGGTTCCCAACTCCAATGCCGGTATTTCAAAAATTTTCAATCCCCCGTTTACATTTGCCTCATTTACGCTTATGATAAACAAGACATCACAAACCATGCAAAGAAAGGAAAGAAACGAGGAAAAAATATGGGTGGATTTTTTGGCGTAGCATCCAAAGAGGATTGTGTATTTGATTTGTTTTTCGGAATTGATTATCATTCCCATTTAGGGACCAGGCGCGGCGGAATGGTGGTATATGGAGAGAATGGCTTTGACCGTTCGATCCATAACATAGAAAATGCTCCGTTCCGCACCAAGTTCGATAAGGACATGCAGGAAATGTCCGGGCGCATCGGGATCGGCTGCATATCTGACTACGAGCCGCAGCCGCTTTTGATCCGTTCCCATCACGGCACATACGCAATCACAACGGTGAGCAAAATCAACAATATGGACGAGCTTTCTACCATGCTGTTTGAAAACGAGCATTCCCATTTTCTGGAAATGAGCGGCGGGGACATCAACGCGACGGAGCTTGTGGCGGCCCTGATTAACCAGAGGGAGAATTTAATTGATGGGATCCGCTATGCCCTTGAGGCAGTGGACGGATCCGTATCCATTCTTCTGATGAATGAAAAGGGTATTTATGCGGCAAGGGATCTGCACGGGCGCACGCCGGTCGTAATTGGGAGCAAGGAAAACGCCTTCTGCGTTTCGTTTGAGAATTTTGCGTATAAAAATCTGGGCTATTCGGATTATCGGGAACTGGGGCCGGGCGAGGTTGCCCTGGTGACAGACGCTGGCTGTAAAACGCTTGTGGCTCCGGGAGAGGATATGAAGATCTGCACCTTTTTGTGGGTATATTATGGGTATCCCTCCAGCTCGTATGAGGGCGTCGGCGTGGAGCAGATGCGCTATGCATGCGGGCAGAAGATGGCGCAGCGAGACAATGTAAAGCCGGATATTGTAGCCGGTGTGCCGGATTCGGGTACGGCGCATGCCATCGGCTATGCCAATGAATCGGGAATCCCGTTTTCCAGGCCGTTTATCAAATATACGCCGACCTGGCCGCGTTCCTTTATGCCGACGATGCAGAGCAAGCGGAATCTGATTGCCCGGATGAAGCTTCTGGCAGTGGAGGAGTTGATCCGGGATAAGAGCCTGCTCTTAATCGACGATTCCATTGTACGGGGGACGCAGCTGCGGGAGACGACGGAATTTCTGTACCAGAGCGGAGCAAAGGAGGTACATATCCGTCCGGCCTGTCCGCCTCTTCTGTTTGGCTGTAAATATTTGAATTTTTCACGTTCCTCTTCCGAAATGGATTTGATTACGCGCCGCGTGATAGACTGTCTGGAGGGCGGAAATGTCACGGATGAAATCTTAGAGGAATACGCAGATCCGGAATCTAAACGGTACGCGCAGATGGTGGATGAAATTTGTAAGGAGCAAAAATTTACCTCTCTAAGGTATAACCGCCTGGACGATATGTTAGACGCGGTCGGCATCGACAAGTGTAAGCTGTGTACCTATTGCTGGAACGGAAAATAAAGAAAAGCTGTGTCAAAGAAAGTAAATGTTATCATAAAGTAACAGACAGACGGCCCATCCTGCATGCAAAGGCGGGGTGGGTCGTCTGACGGAATGCGGATGCTCAATCTGTCAAATCACCAATCCGGATTTTGAATTCTTCAAAAATACATCCTGAAATTTCATCGTCAAAAGAATAGAGATCGGTTTTTTTATCAGATTCGAAATCATATACGTTTACAATTCGGACATCAGGATTCACAATCCAGTATTCCCGAACTCCTGCCGTACGGTATTTAAACAATTTGATGCCGTAATCCCGCTGCTTTGTACTGGGGGAACTGATTTCAATGACCCAGTCGGGGGCGCCGGTACAGCCCCTGTTATCCAGTTTGTTCTTATCGCAGATAACGGAAATATCCGGCTCTACATAGTTTTTACTGTCTGCGTTTAAAAACACGGCAAAAGGCGCCGGATATACCTCGCAGCCGCCTTTTTTGGAATCAATGAAATCTGAGATTTTCCGGGAAAGAGAAAAAGACAGTCTCTGATGAACCCGGTTCGGCGGCGCCATATCATAAACCTGGCCGTCTATCAGCTCAGCCCGCTGTCCATCCGGCAGCGCATAAATATAATCCGTCGTATACAGTTGTAATTTTGGCAGTGCCATAACGATGCCTCCTTTTAAAAAATGTTTTTTTAAAAAATAGCATAAAATACCCGTATAGTCAAATGCAGGCTGTGCATCTGTTGCCGGAACGGGAAATAAAGAAAAAAGAATGAAACGGAAAGTGCCTCATACAATAGAGTAAGGAAAATTTTTCTGGGTGTATATGAAATACAAGAAAACGCTTTTGATTCTTTTACTTTTTCTGGTAATGTACGGGGCAGGCATAGGAGCTGCTAAAATTGTTGATGTTTTTAGCGGCTCTTATGCTATTCGAAATACGACAGAGAACTGGGGACTGGGATTCGGGGAGGAAGGAAGTACGCCGACCGGAAATGTGAGCGCGGAGGAGTTAAAAAAAGAGGACGCCTATTATGTGGGAAACACGGCCCAAAACGTGATTTACCTTACCTTTGACTGCGGCTATGAAAACGGCAATACGGAGAAAATTCTGGACGCCTTAAAGAAGCACAATGCAACCGGCGCCTTTTTTGTGGTGGGGAACTTTCTGGAGACGGCTCCGGAAATTGTAAAGCGCATGGCAAAGGAAGGGCATCTGGTTGGAAACCATACCTATCATCATCCCGATATGTCCAAAATCAGTGATGCAGAGTCGTTCGGAAAGGAAATCGGTGATGTGGAGAAGCTGTACCGGGAAATTACAGGAGAGGAAATGGCAAAGCTGTACCGTCCGCCGCAGGGAAAATTCAATATGGAAAATCTGAGAATGGCAAAGGAGCTGGGATATCACACGTTTTTCTGGAGCCTTGCCTATGTGGACTGGTACCAGGACGACCAGCCGACGCCGGAGGAGGCCTATGCGAAACTTCTGCCGCGGATTCATCCGGGGGCCATTGTGCTTTTGCACAGTACCTCGTCGACGAACGGGCAGATTCTGGATGAGCTGCTGACGAAGTGGGAGGATATGGGATATACGTTTGGGGTGCTTACTGATTTATTTTGAGAACCGACATAGGAGGGGAAATAAAAGGGGCTTAGCCCCTGTTTCCTCTGTCCAGCTCAGTAAATGATTGACTTCAATTCGGAAACTTGTTATAGTTAGAATATAAATAATCTGCAGGGCTTTCAGATTCGATCTGGGACAAGCATACAGATTTTTTAAATATGTTAAAGGAGGAAGGACATGAAAGAAAGAAGAGGGAAACGGGGGATAGGGCTTCCTATTTTTACCGTGGTTTTGCTGGTGATGGCGTTTTGTCTGCCGGTATACGCCGGCGTGCAGGAGGAAGACGGGGGTTATGAGGTTTATCCGACGCCGCAGAGCATGGAGTATGGGGCAGGGAGTACGACGCTGACCGATCGGGTCATTGTGGAGACAGGGAACGATATTGATTCTTATACCCAGAAGAGAATTGAGGATACGTTGGCGGTGCTTGGCCTGCAGAAGGTTACGGCAGGCTATGGGAATACCAGGCTGACCGTTGGCGTGTACGGATCCGGAGACGCGGCGGATACGTACGGTGTGCTCCACGGAGCAGACGAGGAGATGTTTACGAACCGATATGACGCCTATGCGCTTTGGATTGACAATGGCGAAATCGTCATTCTGGGTAAGAATACGGATGCGGCCTATGGCGGCGTAACGACATTGAAGCGTATTTTTGAGCAGCTGGACGGCAGAAGCGTCCGCAACCTTACGATCTACGACTATGCCGAGGTACAGTTCCGCGGCTTTATTGAAGGCTATTACGGGAATCCGTGGTCTATGGAGGACAGGATTGACCTGATGCAGTACGGCGGCGAAATTAAGATGAACCAGTATGTGTATGCACCGAAGGACGATCCGATGCATAACGCACAGTGGCGTACCTTATACGATGAAGAGGGCTTAAAGAACATTGCGGCCCTGGCAAAGGCGGGGAACGAAAGCAAGTGCTTTTTTGTATACGCGCTGCATACATTTATGAACAATCCAGTTGATTTGGAGGATGACTATGAGAGCGAGGTTGCGGTCGTTAAGGCAAAATTTGAGCAGGTCATCCGGGAAGCCGGCGTACGTCAGATTGCAATCTTAGAGGATGATGCGCAAGGAGGCACTGCGGAGCAGATGATCCGTTATCTGACCGATATGCATGACTGGCTTGTAGAGTTGAAGGAAGAGATTCCGGATTTGAAGACGGATATCCTGTACTGTCCGGACAGCTACGCTTCTACAACAAGCGCGAAGATGAAGACCATCAGCGAGAATGTAAGCAGCGAAATTCACATTGTCGTGACTGGCGGTAAGATCTGGGGCGAGGTAACCGAGTCCTTTGCAAACGCTTTCTACAACGGGCTTGGCGGCGAGGCTTCGGAGACGGCGCGTTATCCGTATATGTGGGTAAACTGGCCATGCAATGACAATACGAAGAACAGCCAGATTATGGGCGGACACAATTATATTCTGCATACGGGTGTAGACGGCAGCCACTATGAGGGGATTATTTTAAATCCGATCCAGGAGTCCGAGTCCTCTAAGGTAGGGATTTTTACGGCTTCGGATTATTGCTGGAATATCTGGCAGGATGCGGCTGAGGGCGATCAGGCATGGGAGGATTCTTTTAAATACATCGATCATATGACGGCAATTGAAACCGAGGAATCTGCGGCGCTGCGGGAGGTGGCAAAGCACCAGATTGCACAGGCCGCTTCACAGACCATCGGAAAGCAGGTGCCGTTTGAGGAGTCTGTGGATTTAAAACCGCTGCTTGAAGAGTTTCAGACGAAATTAAGCGCCGGAACGCTTACGGCAGCCGATACGGACAGGCTAAAGGCAGAGTTCCAGACGATTTCCGATGCGGCGGAGTATTATTTGCAGCATGGAACGAACCGCCGTATGGCGGCACAGATGACGCCGTTTTTCAGCTGTCTGCGCGATATGACGCAGGCGGATGTTTCTCTGATGGATGCGGTGAAGGCCGTACTGGAAAACAATAAAAGCGGAATCTGGGCAGGGTATTCGGAAGCGCAGGCCCTGTACGATCAGTCCAAGACCTATGGCTTTGCCTATTACAACGCAGGGATTTTGTATGCGCAGGCCGGCAGGAAGTATATCGAGCCGTTTACGGACACAGTTATGAAGTTCGTTTCAGATGAAGTGAAGACCTTCATCAGTGAAGAGGAGACCGCACAGGCCTATGAAGGAACGATTTCCCATACGGAGGCGTGGACGGTTTACCAGGGTGAAGAAACAAACCTGACGGACGGAAATGATGCCTCGCATGTATGGTATAATGTACATAACGGCGATACGTCAGAAGCAGGCGAGTTTATCCAACTGGATCTGGGCGGGGTTAAGCCGGTCGGCCGGGTACGCGTCCTGGTAGGCGCCGGTGACGGCGATAAATGGACGAAATACCATGTAGAATATTCACAGGACGGCGAGAGCTGGACGAAGACGCCCTCTTATACCGGCGCTGACAGCGGGACGGATACCTATCTTGTGGATCTGAAGGAAAATACCGCGCGGTACATCCGTCTGGTAAACGATACGACCGTAAATAAATGGGTAAAATTCTCGGAGTTTACCGTATTTGCCCCGGGCGGAAGCGAGCCAGGCCTGGTTTATACCAATACGGCCGGCGCAGGACTCGAGGCACAGCAGGAGGACGATCAGTTTATGCTTTTGCCGAAGGACGGCATTACGTTAGAGGCAGGCGAATACATTGGCTTACGGCTTGACCGGATTCATGAGATCAGCAGCGTAGCGGTCAATGGTACGGGCATGGGCAGCCTTTCCATGGAGCAGTCTATGAACGCGAAGGAGTGGATCACCAGCTCTTCTAAGGGAAATGCGCGCTACATCCGTCTGATTAATAAAACAAACGCGGCAGTTACGTTTGATTTGACCTCCTTTCTTGTACGAACCAATGAGCTCTGGCCGATGGATCTGCTGGAAACCTCTATTGGCGGACAGAACAGCAATGATGACGCGCGGAAGCTTGGGACAACCAGGAACTGGATGGACGGCGATTTGACTACAAAGGCGAAATACTGTGCGCCTCCTGTCGAAGGCTCTTATGTGACTTATGATTTGGGTCAGGAGATTACGCTTCGTTCCCTTCGGATGTATGTATTGGATACAGCCTATGATTATCCGCGTGACGCCAAGCTGCAGGCCTCTACGGACAATGTAAACTGGACCGATATTTTAGAGGTCGGTGACGGCGTTGAAAACGGCAAGGACGATGAAAGCGTTATTCCGGTAAGCGGAGACGGAGAGCACTGGAAGCACGACACGGTAGACGTAGCCTACGCTTATGCGGAAAACGCAAATATTGACAATGTTCCGGCACGCTATATCCGCCTGTATTTTACGGCAGGCTACCGGCACCGCTGGGTAGAGCTCAACGAGATCCGGATCAACGGAGGAGAGTATATCCCGTCTGTAAACGATCCGACCTATGAGACGGACGCGGCGCTGCAGAGAGGCTATGAGCCCCAGAATTTAAGCGACGGAGATTTGACAACGGCATTCCGCCCGAACGGCAGTGAAAAGGGCTCTCTGATTTATCATCTTTCTGATGAAAAGGAGATTGGCAGGCTGAATATTTTACAGAGCGGCAATGTTATCAGCAATGCGAAGGTATCGGTCCGCACCGGCGCGGATACCTGGACCGAGCTTGGTACGTTAAATGAAAGCTTTTCGGCATTCTATACGGCCGATCTGGAAAATGTGTATGATATAAAAATTGAGTGGGACGGCGTTGTTCCGACGATTTATGAGATCATCACTATGGTGGATCCGGGAGATGTGCTGGATAAAAATATTGAGGACGCAAAAAGACGGCTGACTGCCGCACAGACAGAGGAGGAGCCTGCGCAGATCGCATTGGATACCCTGTCCAGGCAGGTGCAGGCAGCGGAGGCAAAGGTCAATGCGGCGGCCAATCAGGAGGATAAGCTTCGTGCGGAAATCGAGCTGTACCAGCTGTACGCGAAAATCCATGCGGCTACCATTGATTTATATGAAAAGCAGATTGTCCGTTATGAATGCGAGGCAGGGCTTTTTACGGCAGAGGCAAAGAAATCCCGGGTAGAAGGAGCGGAGAATGAGGCTGCCGCGAAGGAGAAGGATGCGAAGGAGAAGCTGAATCAGGCAGATTCGCACCGCCAGGCGATGGACGGCAAGCGTCAGGAGCAAAGCAAGGCAGAACAGACCGCAAGGGATAAGCAGGCCGAGCTGGATAAGCTGTTAAATACACCAAAGCCTCCGATCAAGGAGGAGCCGAAGCCGCCGGTACAAGCTCCGGACGATAAGGCTCCGGAGACGCCGGAGGTAAAGAGCTTCCAGTCCAAGACGCTGAAATATAAGGTGCTGGATGCCGCAGGGAAAACCGTCTCCGTAACAGGCCCTGTGAAGAAATCCGTCAAAAAGGTTACCATTCCGGCAACGGTGAAATACAACGGCGTTTCCTATCAGGTAACACAGATTGGCGCAAATGCATTTAAGGGCTGTAAGAATCTTGCCAGTGTGACAATCGGCAGCAAGGTTCAGAAGATCGGGAAGCAGGCATTTGCCAATTGCAGCAAGCTGAAAACGGTCAATATGAAGAAGGCAGGCAGCATTACTTCGTTTGGCAAAAAGTCGTTCAGCAAAATCAACGCAAAGGCAAAGGTGAAGGTACCGGCGAAGAAGCTGAGCAAATATAAAAAGAGCTTAAGGAGTGCAGGTCTTCCGAAGAAGGCGTCTGTGAAGAAGTAGAAATAATAATGCGGCGGAGATGAAATCGAGAAGGATCTCGTCTCCGCCGCACGTTTGCTTTTTTATTTGATGGGGGTGACAACCGGCTTGCCGTCTGGATCGACCAGAATGGTCATTCCGGTGCCGTTTGCCTTGTTATGGGATGCCATCAGGTAGTTTACACCGGTTTCCGTATCCACGATGATTTTTGTCACATTTACGATGCCCTGATTGTAAACCTCCACAAAACGCTCCTTCGCCATACGCCCGCCTCCTTTCTTTTTTGTTTATCTAGTACTCCAATTCCTGTCCGGATGGAGTACTAGGCAACTTTATCACAGAAAAGCGGCTCTGTGGCTTCTGTTTCCTGAATGGACAGAAAAGCTTCCTGAACGGAACAGGAGGAAGCCTTATCGGCTTCCTCCCGTTATTTTGCGGAGCGCTGCTTTTCCGGTGCGGGAAAGCAGGATTTCATGGCCGCCTGCCCACAGCTTATTGTGCTTCAAATCAACCCGTTCGATTTTATCCGCTGCTACCAGATAGGCCCGGTGTGTACGGATAAAGCGGCTTCCCAGCTGAATTTCCAGTTCGTTGAGGCTGCCTGAAAAATCCATCCGGCTGCGAATGGTATGGAGCAGGACATGATGGGGGACAGGGGCGGTTTCAAAAAAGAGAATATCGCTCAGGGGGATATGGCGCACCATTCCGCCTGTCCGCAGAGTGAATATTTCTGCCGGGTCCTGGCGTTCGGCCAGCAGGCGCAGCTGTATCTCACCCAGGCACTGCGAAACGGATGGACCAATCTGCTCCGGCTCCTTTACAATGTAATCAAACGCCTCCAGATGATATTGGAATGTGCGCCAGGCCAGATCGCCAAAGCTGGTAATATAGACGAGTGTGCAGTGGGGGTCGCGCCGCCGCAATTCCTGCCCCAGCCGAAAGCCGTCCCATTTTACATCCTTAAGCTTCACATCTAAGAAGTAAATCCCACGCCTTTCGTGCTCTGCTGCGTCCAGCAATTCCTGCGCGCTGGCGGTACTGCACACAACCTTCATATCATAATCCTCTACGAAAATCTTCCATTCCAGAGCGGTCCGGATCTGGTGGCGCACCGCATCCTCGTCATCGCAAAGATAAATTCCAATCATAGTTGGCCCTCCACAGTCAGCTCCTGTACAAAAACGCCGTTTTCCCAGCTGGTGCAGGGAGAGGCGTTACGGTATTTTTTCAAAATGTGCTGATAGCTGGACAGGCCCAGTCCCCGGCCATCTCCCTTGGTAGACCAGCCATCGTTCCACATATGTTCCGGTTCAATAAGGTTCTTATAGGAATTGGATACCCGGAGAAAGACATGTCCGTCCTGGGCCAGCAGTACAATCTCCACCCGGGGCTGTTCTGTGTCCAGCGCGGCCTCCATAGCGTTGTCCGTCAAAATGCCCAGACAGCGGACAAAATCCCATACATCCATATGCACGGCTGCGAATGGATAAAGTACCTCCAGAGCGTATTCCACCCCCTTTTTTTGCATGGCAGCAAGCTTGCTTAACAGGAGGCTTCGGACTTCGGGAAGCTGCACATTCCCGATTTGGGTGGACGTCTGGATTTTCTTTCCGAGCTGCAGGTCAAATCCGGCGTCCAATTCGGACAGGGTATGGCACAGCTCCTCCAGATTCCCCTCCCCTGCCTGCCGGGACAGGCCTGACAGAAGGTTTTTATAGTCATGGCGGAATGTGCGCACCTCACGGCGGATCGTCTCCAGATCCTGCTCGTAGAGGTGCTGCCAGTCGATAATGTCCTGTTGTGCCTGTATTTTTTGGGAAGTATAAAACTGCCGGGCCAGATAGACCATCAGAGTCGCCGTCAGGGCTGCCATAGTTCCTACCATCAGATAGTAAATTATCAGGAACGGGGGACTGACACCGCGTGCCAGGCGGAGAAACAGCTCCATAGCAGCTTCCAGGGCGAACAGAAGGAGGGCCGTCTGCCGGATGGAGGATGCATTGTCCAACAGCAGGCGAAACCACCTTCCGAACCGCAGCCGGTACAAAAGCAGGACAATCAGAATGCCGTTTACCAGATGCAGGCCGATTGCCGCGGGGAATGGAATCGGGAGTGCAAAGGACAGAGTCGCTTGGGCCACCTGGAAGATGCCTGCCATGCAGGTGGCTGCAAAGGCCTGCCATAAGCCGAACTGCCATGCCCAGCGTACCCATAGGGTACACAGGATCAGAATGAGGAAGGAGGAGATGAAATACTCATAGATTCTCAATTCCGGGACAGTGTACAGCCCGGCGGCAAGCAGGGTGACAGTGAGCGGGGACAAAAGCAGGGGCGGGAATTTTTTCAATCGCCGCCACACTGCCCGTTCGTCTGTCACGGCCAGCAGATAGAGCGTTAGTACCAGATGGCCTGTCAGAGTGTCCAAAAAGGGGATGAAAAGATCGCTGAGTGTATACATGATGGTATCTCTTTCTGTATAATTTCGTTGTCGGGCGATGTTATTATAGCATTGACGTTTGGGGATGGCAAGGAGTGAGAAGAAGCTTTTAATGCGGCTTTAATCTTTGTTTTGTAAAATTATTTTTAAAATGGAGATACTTTGTGATGAAATGAACTGCACCCAAGAAACTGGGTTTACTGATTTATGGGAGGAACTATGCGGTTATTGGTAGTAGAAGACGAAAGAGACATGAACCGGATTATTGTAAAGGAGCTGGAGTCGGAGGGCTATTGCGTGGACAGCTGCTATGACGGAGAGAGCGCATATGATTATCTGTGTATGGCGGAATACGACGGTGTGATTTTGGATATTATGGTTCCGAAAATGGACGGCTTTACCATATTAAAAAAGGTGCGCAGCAAAGGCATCATGACGCCGATTTTATTTTTAAGCGCAAAGAGCGATGTGGATGATATTGTACGGGGGCTGGATCTTGGCGCGGACGATTATATGGTAAAGCCCTTTGAATTTAAAGAGCTTTTGGCCAGAGTCCGGATGATCACCCGCAAGAAGGTAGACGTCAAGGAGAATATCTATACCTGCGGGGGACTGGTGATCGACTGCAATACCTGTTCCGTAAAAAGGGACGATAAGCCGATTGAACTCTCCTCCAAGGAATACGCGGTGCTGCTTTACCTGGTGCGCAATAAAAACGTTGTAGTAACCAGGGAGCAGATTGAGTCGAATATCTGGAGCATTGACCGTTACGGCAGCTCGAATCTGGTGGATGTTTATATCCGGTATCTGCGCAAGAAGATTGACGACGGGTTTGATTTTAAAATGATCCAGACAATCAGAGGGGTGGGATATATATTAAAGGAAAGCGAGTAAAACAGGTATCTATCATCCGTTATATTGCAGTATTTCCTGCAATTGCGATGATTGCCATGACGGTAATTATGATGGTTATGATCCGGTTTCTTTCAGGACAAGCCGTAGATTATGAGTTAAAGCGCGAGCTGCGCAAGAGCATAGATGCCAATTTGTATCATATTTCTGCAAGAAGAGGGGAACTGGATATTTCCGAGGATTTCCGGTACCAGGACGAGACGGTCTGCTTTGTTGTGCTCAGGAGGAACGGGAAAATACTTGCCGGAGAATATCCCGGAGAGGTGGCGGACGCACTAAAGCAATATAAGATAAAGAACGGCCTTGCCAGAAGCGTCGTTTTAAATGGGGAGAAATACTATATCCGGGACGTGCGGATTGGAAGAATCCGGGTGAAGGGAAAGGCGAAGAGAAAAGGCGTATTTGTACGGGGCGTGTTAAAAAAGTCGGATGCGGACAGCTTTTATTATAAGCTGGAGATGATTTCCTGTATCAGCCTGGCGGGGATTCTGGCCGTGATCCTGACCTTTGAATGTGTGTTGTCCAGGAGGATCTTCAGGGAGCTGAAGGATATGTGCAGAACAGCCGAATGCATAGGGACAAGCCTGGATATGTCGCAGCGGATGAAATGCGACCATCAGTATAAGGAGATTGCCGTTTTGGCCGAGGCGAATAATCGTATGCTGGGGCGTTTGGAGCAGGCCTTCCAGGCGCAGGAGCAATTTACCTCGGACGTGGCGCATGAGCTTCGCACTCCGGTTGCCGTCGTGCTGGCACAGTGCCAGTATGCCAAAAGGGTAGAGGATGCGGCAGAATACCGCGAGGTATTGGATGTGGTATACCGGCAGTCAAAGAAAATCAACAACCTGATTACCCAGCTGTTAAAATTTTCCAGGCTGGATCAGGACAGGGTGCAGCTGCAGGACGAGATACTGGATCTGACGGAGATCGTACAGTCGATCTGCGAGGAGTGGCAGGAAAAATTACAGGGGGCGGTTTCGCTCCGTTTGTCTTTAAAGGAAGCCGTTACAACGGGCGATATGGGGTTAATTGCCATCGTGATTCAGAATCTGGTGGATAATGCCGTAAAATTCAGTGAACGGCAGGGCCGGATTGATGTGGAGACAGGAGAAGCGGGAACGGAGGTCTTTGTGAGAGTAGAGGATTACGGAATCGGGATGAAGCCGGAGGATAAAGAAAATATTTTCCGGAGGTTTTATAAATGCGACGAATCGAGGAATGCGGAGGGGTTTGGGCTGGGGCTTTCCCTTTCTGCAAAGATTGTGGAAAAGCATAGAGGGAGGATTACAGTGGAAAGCGAGTATGGAAGGGGGAGCGTGTTTACGCTGTATCTTCCGAAACGGTAAATATTGGTAAACTTAATATGGTTTTAATGGACGCAATATAGTATAATACTATATAAAGTATTTTTTAAAGGAGAGAAGTATGGATCATTTAGATGAATTAGAAGCAGAAGCCATATATATTATGCG